>JAZLCM010000021.1:0-3153 GCA_045614245.1 Candidatus Enterousia sp. | reverse complement strand
GACCGAAGAATACATTTTTACCGTTTTGCCATCGGTACGCGTTACATTAATTTCATGATACTCTGGATGAATACCTTTTTTCATATCAAAACCTTTTGTTTTTTATTTGCCAAGGGATTATACAGGCTTTTTTTGAAAAATCAAGGGAATTAGTGGAAAGTGATTAGTGTTAGTGTAAGTGGCTAGCGAGCGGAGCTAATACTGGCCGATACAGCCCAAATATGAATTTCCAGTCGATTCCAATATATTCACAAATCGATTCTTGTCGTGCCCTGAAAACAGTGCAAGTATCGTTCCTGCATCGGTCGCCAACATATCCGCAACGGTTGCAATTTCCGAACTCATTTTCTTGAAAAAACCACTTGCGGGGTATATTTCCGCCGCAAACAGTTGGTGCGCACCATGCCGTCCATGTCGATTTTGTGCCACACTTTCAATAACCATTAACTGGCATTCCGGAGAAACGATTACTTTATCTGTGACCATCGCATCCCCCCAAGCAATTCACCCCACCAAACGGTTGAACCACAAAATACAGGGTAATAAATGACCGCATCTGGACGCGTAGCAAAAATATCGGCGACATTTAAATCGCCTGTGATGATTTCTGGCATTGCGCCAATTGTCGCGTTTATAACCTTGCGCGCAGTCTGATATTCGATATCGGACTTTGTGCTGCGTGGCCAATAAAGAATCGGAAATCTACTCATTGCTAAGAATTATATCAGATTCGGTGCAATTAAAAAAGGGGGGGCGCGAAAATAAATGTCTTGATTTTTTATTTTTTTAGGTTTTTCCACCATTTCCCAAGCGTTGCGCGCGTTAAATTAAAGTCTTTTTTCGCCGATTCGTAGAATTTATCGGATATTGTCACACTGAACAAAGTCTTTACCAGATTCGGTATCGATGTCATAAATATCGCAAAAAACGCGCCAAGCATTATGATCGAAAGCAATCCACCGTCCCGCAACATAAGCCCATCCATCAAAATTTTTGAATCTCCTGTGGCCAACGATTCGGCGATTCGCGATATTCCACCAACATTACCCACTATCGCGTCCAAAAAAGACAACCCAAACACCAAAAATACGACCGTCATTGCGATTCCGACCGTACCGGTTATCACATCGTCTATCATGCTTTGGATATTTCTGGCACCTTTTGGAAAGATCTTGTCCCAACCTTTGAACAGCCAAGACAGCAACATCAATGGCAACATTATCAAATCCAACGATAATGTCACAAAGATTTCAAGAAAATAAAGCGGTATCGGCAACAATGCCATAAAATACAGTGCCAAAACAAGCAGACCCGCAAAAAATATCGGAACATTTGGGAACACTGGGATATCCCACATAATTTTATGCATATATTCCACATCAAATGCCATATTCAACATAGCCCATCCGACCGTCATACCAAGACCTGTCACTTGGTGGACACTGGCAAGTTCGCATGCCAAACCACTGCGCAGTTTTACCGGAAATGCACCCGCCGGTATATTATTATTTGTAATCGATGCACGATTCGCGTTTTCATCCATCAATGATGTTGCAACCATGCATTCCGAAAACTTTTCTGTATCGCCAACAATATGATTTACGGATAACCCGATATTGAAAATTGGTTCTATGACGACACTGGTAATCAAGCGTGGCAAAGGAAACACCAATACGGCGCACACTATCGCAAGTCTTATCAAATGTGTTCCAAAATTTGATGCGGTCGTCCAACCACTTTCAACTTTGCCGTTCATAAAGTTTGACGCCAATGTCCATGTAAAATATACCGCCGTCAACATTGCCGCAATTGGAATTATAACTTCGCCGATTCCATAATAAATTGGTGGTAATATGTTTGAAAGCTTTGCCATTATTGCCGAAAACATTTGGCATGTCCAACACGAAGAAAAAAATGCCAATGCATCGTTCATGTCAACCGGCGATGTACTGCGCCATATTGAAAAGCCCGCAATCGTTGCAACACCCGCCGCAAGCACCCACGGCAATATCGCACCAGCCGATAATGGAAAGAACGATAAAAATACAATTAAAAATTTTTTTAACTTGCTCATTTCGTTTAATTATACCACAATTTTGTCGATATGTGATATAAATCAAATTATAAAATGTAGGAAGCATGTTTTTGCATCGGGTGACTTTTGTAAAATTGCTACAACGGATTGTTGTTCCGGCGTTATTGATTGCGGCATTTATTACGCCGGATGCGGCATTTGCAAAGTGGGAAATTGTTGATAAATTAAATCTTGCACCGTTTATTCCACGTGTGTTGGATGCATTCATGATGGTGGCACGCGGTGGATACGAATACTTTGTAGGGCACGGGGACGGAATAATTTATTTATTCGTATGGGGATTTTTGGCGGTATCCATTTTCATGTACGCGTTTAAAATGTATTTTCCCAAACGGTGGTTGGAATTTTTTGGTTTTTCGGGCGGTGGCGAAATGTGGGACGGAAAAGTTAGTGGTTTTGCAACGGTCGAAACCGTCCTTAAAAGTGCGGTGCGCGCGATTGTCGCCGCCGTATTATTGTTACAGATTAGACCGATTTTGGTAACACAATGGTTGGTAAATCCGTTCTTGGAATTTGGTGCAATATATACATCGGCAATCGCGGATAATGCAACCATAACCGGCGTTCAAAAGCAAAAAATCGAATGTCCCGAAAGCATTTTATCCAACGATTGGATAAGTAAAAAAAGTTGTGAATTTTTAATTCAACCGGTGTCCGATTTGTCATCGGTAAACAATGCGGTTATAAAGCGTGGATTTGAATTTGTGTCGCGTGGGATTCGCGGACTTGTAACCATATTTTCGCATGGTGGTCAAAATATAATGGATATGATTACGGGTGTGTTATTGATATTCACTTTTGTCGGTTGTAATTTATTTATGGCATTGCTGATTATCCAAGGTATATTTGATTTTGGTGTTGCATTAATTCTTTATCCGTTTAATGTTCTTGTTTGGGTTGCAAAGAAAAATGACAAATGGCTTGATATATGGCCGGCATTCGATGGGATTATAAAGGCACTGCAAAAACTTGTTATCACAATGATTGCGTGCGCGTTTATTATGATTATAAATGTCGCGGTTGTACATGCAATGTTCGGGTTGAATAATAGTGTATTT
>JAZLCM010000020.1:0-1994 GCA_045614245.1 Candidatus Enterousia sp. | reverse complement strand
GAATCCGTTTTGGAAGAACAGCCGTTTGTTATGGATCCGTCCAAGAGTGTGAAACAGGTTTTGGACGAAGCCGGTGGTAAATTGGCCGGTTTTGCGTATTTCGTGCTGGGTGAAGGTATTGAAAAACGCGAAGATAACCTTGCGGACGAAGTGGCAAAAATGTTGCACTAAGCTTGCCGCGGCACCGCTGATGCGGTGACGGGTGATTAGTGTAAGAGAAACGGGTGCGAAAGCACCCGTTTTTGTTGTAAATGTTATATAAATTTTGTTGCATATTATCTTGATTTCGGTAAAATTAGGGAAAAAGGGAAGATTATGCAAAATGATTTGTTACATGAATTGGAATTGCGCGGATTTATAAATCAATGCTCTGATATGGATGCTTTGAACGGTGCGCTGAACAGTGGAAAAATTTCGGCGTATTTGGGGTCTGACCCGACGGCGGATTCGCTGCATGTGGGGCATTTGGTGCCGGTTATGATGATGCGGTGGTTGCAAAAGTATGGGCATCGGCCGATTATGTTGGTTGGTGGCGCGACCGGGCGTATTGGCGACCCGTCCGGGCGTGATACCGGGCGACCAATGATGACCGAAGAAACTTTGGCTAAAAATGTTGCGGGATTAAAGAAATCTTATTCAAAGTTTTTGCGTTTTGGTGATGGTGCTGATGACGCGCTTCTTGTCGACAACTATGATTGGATGAAGAATTATGGGCATATCGATTTCCTTGCGCAATTTGGAACGGATTTTACTGTGCCACGTATGCTGTCCATGGAAAGTGTAAAAAGGCGGTTGGAAAACGGTATGACATTTTTGGAATTTAACTATATGACTTTCCAAGCCGTTGACTTTTTGACGCTTTATAAAAAATATGGCTGTGTGTTGCAACTTTGTGGTGCGGATCAATGGGGAAACGCCGTTATGGGAATCGAACTTATACGCAAAAAGTTGGGCAAGGAAGCGTATGTTTTGTCCACCGCGCTGATTACCGATGCCGCCGGCAACAAGATTGGTAAGTCCGCGGGTAATGCGGTTTGGGTGAACGAAGATAAACTTTCACCATATGATTATTGGCAATATTTCCGTAATACGCCGGACGAATTGGTTGAAAAGTTCCTTAAGATCTTTACGGAAATCCCGATGGATGAAATTGAAAAATTGGCGCGGTTGCAAGGGGCGGAATTGAACGAGGCGAAAAAAATTCTTGCACATGCGGCAACGACAATTGCACATGGTGCGGTGGCTGCGGACGATGCGGAACGCGCGGCGCCGGCGCTTTTTGGTGGTGGTGGCGATATGCAAAATGTGCCAAGCGTCAAAATCGAAATGCCGGAACAAATGGGTGCGTTGGATTTCTTGTGTGCGGCGGGGTTGTTTGATACTAAATCCGATGCGCGCCGAATGATAGAACAGGGTGGCGTGCAAATCGACGGCGAAAAAATTACTGATTGGCGCGCGGTCATTGTGAAAAAGCCCGAATTTATGGTGCAACGCGGTAAAAAGACACATCTAAAGGTGATTGCAAAATAAATGTTTCGTGCGGTTGTTGCTTTATTGGTTTTGTTGGGGGGGACAAGTTATGTGTGCGCCGCCCCGTCGGAACTTGATAAAATTCAACAGCAAATTCGCCAAACGGAACAGAAAAACAAGCAACTTGAGCAACAGGTTAAATCGTCCGACAAGGATGTTGAAAAGACTAAAAAACAACTTGTGACCGCGGCGGGCAAGGTTTCGTCGTTGGAGGAATTGCGTGCGGAACTTGCACGGAAAATTGCGGAACTGGACGAACGGCGGGCGGTGATTTCCGCGGAATTGGAAAAAAATCGCGAGCGTGTCGCGGGTGCGGCGGCGACGGTTTTGTTTTTTGCCGCGAACCCAAGTTTTGATACTGAAGATATGCACAATTTTGTTTTGACTTCGGCGGTGATGACTGGCATGGCGGATAATTTGGAAGAAAGTATTAGGGGCGCCGCAAAAAAAATCGAAGAACTTGA
>JAZLCM010000019.1:0-2088 GCA_045614245.1 Candidatus Enterousia sp. | reverse complement strand
CTTCGGCGGTGTGACGACGTTCTGGAAAAATTTTTCTGTTATAGAATTTAGTAACTTTTACAATCCCGCGGTATCGGGGCTCGCAAAATTGGATCATAATTCCAGATAATCGTCATCCCGCGGAAGCGCGGAATCCAGTTTTTGCAAATGCAAAAACTTGCGTCACAGACATTAAATATATTTATATTTTTTTGCGTTTTGTCTGCTTGCACTTTTTTTATTTCTAATCTAGAATGCGGACGAAGATAATTTCACAAAGGAAGGAAAAATGTTAAAACGAATTCTTGGTTTGGCGTTCGCCATATTGTCTTATGTAAATATAGCTCAGGCGGAATTAAAGGTCGATATTGTTGCGGGTGGAATGGAACCGACATCGATTGCGGTGCAAAAATTTGAACTTGCCGGTGGGGCGGCGGCGGATGATGCGGCAACGATTCGCAGTGTTGTAGAGGCCGATTTAAAACGGACCGGATTTTTCCATATTGTAAATCACAATGCGTTTCCGGAATTTGTAAAGTTGGATCAAATGCCGGCGTTTAAATCTTGGGCGGCGATAAAGGCACAAATTTTGGTGACGGCGAAACTTACCAAAGAAAGCGGCAGTAAATATAAACTTGAATTCTTTGTGTGGGACATTCAATCCAAGGAGCAGATAGAGGCGCAAAGTTTGGTCGCATCAAAGAAATCTGTGCGGCGTTTGGGGCATATTATGGCGGATGCCATTTATGAAAGGCTGACCGGAGAGGTTGGATATTTCGATACGCAAATTGTCTTTATCGCCGAAACGGGGCCGGTGGACAATCGGACAAAGCGCATGGCGATAATGGATCAAGATGGATACGGGTTGCGGTATTTGTCTGATACAAAAACATTTGTTATGTCGCCGCATTTTTCGCCGAATATGCAATCGGTGGTGTTCTTGTCTTATTATAATGATGACCCGATGGTTTGGATTTTAGATTTGAATACCGGCGCGCAAAGGCGGCTTGGGAAATTTAGTGGCATGAATTTTGCGCCACGTTTTTCGCCGGACGGGTCGCATGTGGCGTTGTCTTTGGTTAAAAATGGCATTACGCATATATATGAATATGATATAGAAAATAACTTGTTGCGCCAATTGACGGACGGTAATTCGATAAACACCAGTCCCAGTTATTCGCCTGACGGTCGCAAAATTGCGTTTAATTCTGACCGCAGTGGTTCGCAACAGATTCACGTGCTGGATTTGAATACACTTGCCGAAGAACGTATAACCTATGGGGCGGGGCGGTATGCGACGCCGGCGTGGTCTCCGGATGGACAATTTATCGCGTTTACAAAGATGGCGGACGATACATTCTATGTCGGGGTGATGGACCCGCGCGGGAAAAATGAAAAAATCCTTGCCGGTGGTTGGTTTATGGAGGCGCCATCATGGGCACCTGGATCGCGGCGTTTGGTTTACTATGAAACAGAACGGACCGACAACGATATTGAACGCGTAAGCCATATTCGTAGTGTCGATATCACAGGGCAAAATTTGTATGATATTGATTTGCCTGATGGCGTGAACGGTTTGGAACCAACTTGGTCGCCAAGGTTGCCGTAATGAATAGAATTTGTGTCGCCGTTTTGGTGTTCGCTTGGTCGGTTGCGGGGTTTGCGGTGCCGGCGCGTGTGGGGCATGTTATTGATGGCGACACTTTTTCGGCGGCGGTGAATTTAGATGCGGATACGACTGTTTCGGTGCGTGTTCGTTTGCGTAATGTTGATACACCGGAAATGAGTAGTGATTGTGAATATGAACGCACGCGTGCGACCGCGGCGCGCGACAGGTTGGCGCAAATTATTCCGACCGGTTCGATTGTAGAACTGACCAATGTCAAAGATGATAAATACCTTGGGCGGATTGATGCAAATGTGAAAAATGCATCGGGTGCGGATGTGGGCGAGATTTTAATTCGTGAAAAACTTGGCCGTAAATATAACGGCGGTCGCCGAAAGCCGTGGTGCAAGGGATAGTCTAAGTCCCGCCTACGCCAAGGCTATGACGGGGCAGGGGTTAGTGAAACGGGCGCATCCGCGCCCGTTTAGTTTCTTTTTTATGCG
>JAZLCM010000018.1:0-12457 GCA_045614245.1 Candidatus Enterousia sp. | reverse complement strand
ATGGCTACGATCCGACTTTAATCGATCGGTTAAATCATCAACAAGGTAGCAAAGGAAAAAAAGATGCGCCAAGGTAAAGTAAAATGGTACAACGGCAAAAAGTGTTATGGCTTTATTGCGCCCGATACACCCAACGAAGATGGCAACACGGATGATGTATTTGTTCATTCAAGTTCATTGAAAAATGCGGATTTACGATATTTAAATGAGGGCGATATCGTTGAATTTGACGAAGAGGTTCGTAATGGAAAATTATCTGTGACAACCTTGAAGTTGGTTCAACGCGATGAAGAATCCGCCAAAAGGTTTCAAGAACGGCGCGCGGAAAGACGGCGCGCACGCGAAGAAAGTAAAAAAGAAGAAAAACGTTCTGGGTTTGCTTTCTGGAAAAAATAAAAAAATCCCGCACTTGCGGGATTTTTTAGTGTTGATGCGGGTTCCACCCACTAACTACTAACACTTACACTAACCACTAATTTTATTTTGATTTTGATATGTTATTAGTATAAAATTGATATGATGAACAAAGGAGTTTTATATGTGGACGGCGATTGGTATTGTTGCGGTTTTAATTTTATATTTTATTGCGGTTTATAATGGCCTTGTTGCGCGCCGAAATCAAGCGCGTGAGGCGTGGTCAACAATCGACACGCAACTTAAACGGCGGTATGATTTGATTCCAAATTTGGTTGAAACCGTACGTGGTGCGGCGGCACATGAAAAAGATACGCTTGGTGCGGTGATTGCGGCACGTAATGCGGCAATGTCCGCACGTGGGGTTGACGACAAATCAAATGCTGAACGCGGGCTTTCCGGTGCTTTGAATAAACTTTTTGCATTGGGCGAAGCGTACCCTGCCCTGCGCGCAAATGAAAATTTCTTGGAACTACAGCGTGAGTTAACCGATACCGAAACTAAAATTCAATCTGCGCGTCAGTTTTATAATACTGTGGTAATGGGATTAAACACACAAATCGGGCAATTCCCATCGAACATTGTCGCACGCATGTTTGGCTTTACGCCTGAGAAGTTATTTGAAATCGACGAATCCGAACGTGTAAATCCGCGTGTTAGTTTTAAATGATGACATAATGTAAAATCACATTAAAAATGTTTAAAGATTCATTATAAAAAATACCGCCCAGTTGGGCGGTGTTCTTAATAATTTTTTTATTTAGTCTTCGATATGTTCGCGAATATCAAAATGTTCACGACGTTCGGGTCTTTTGTGATGCATTGATTTTTTCACCGAATCAAATTCGATTTGCGAAATACAACCGTCCATGTCGGTATCCGCGAATACCAAATCTTGTTTCATTTTTGGGCATTTGATTGAATCCAGTACCAAACAACCATTTTCAAACTTTGGTTGCATTTTTGGCATATAGCGATGACCGCGGCAACATGTCAGTTTTGCAACCGCAAACCCCAAAATAAATACGATTAACAATACGATAAATTTTTTAAATTTACCGCAATGGCAACCGCATCCACATGATGCACCACAGTGGCATTCGTGCATTTCCGGCGCCCTTGCTTCGACCGCGATGGTCCGTTTCGGTGCGCGTTTTGTTGTATGTTTAACAGATGATTTTTTTTGCATTTTCCTTCCTTTTGTTTTGCAAAATCATTTTATAAAAATTAAATTTTAATGTCCAGGGAAAAGTTATTAGTGTTAGTGGATAGTGAGGAAACCAACACTTACCACCAACACTTACACTGTCCCACTATTTCTGTACAAAATGCACACTGTATTGTGGCTTTTTATCGGCGCCAAGTGATGCACGCACGACCTTGTTCGCCGCCGTTTGCACCGCACGCACAAGGTTATCTTGGACCTTGCGTTCGGTTTTCGATAATTCGTCAATCGCCTTGGTGATTTCGATTTGAATTTGGCGTTTCATGAATCCGGTTGTATCAGATTCGAATATACCCGCACTGGAAACCTCTGGTGTGCCTTTTAGAAACCCGCGTTTATCCACCGGCAATGTTACAAATATTGCGCCGTTCGATGCGATTTTTTTACGGTTCTTGTAGACTTGGTCGTTGGCACTGCGTTCGGTTTCGCCCTCCATCACGACATAGCCAGTTTCAATCGTTTCGCAAACATACGGTTCCGCGCCATCGCCAAGTGCAATCATTTCGCCATTTCGCACCAACATCATGTGCTTTGCACCGCCGCGTTCCATTGCCATTTTTCCATTCAGCATTTCATTTATGTAATCGCCATGCATTGGAATTGAAACCTGGGGATGCACCATATCATAGAAACGTTCAAGTTCCGGCCGACCGGCGTGTCCACTGGCATGCACATGGTCAGTATCATAAATCGTGTGCGTGCGAATTCCCATCTTTGCAAGTTTGTTATAAAGGAACGAAACATCTTGTTCGCGCCCCGGAATAATAATTGCACTGAACACAACCGTATCGGTCGGCATAAGTTTCATTTCTTTTACTTGGCCCCGACATAGGCGCGTCAGCATTGCGTATTTTTCCCCTTGGGAACCGGTAAGGAATATCGCCTGTTTTTCCGCGGGCAAGTCCTTGATTTCCGAATATTGATAAATATCATTTTCATTTAAATATTTAAACTCGATGCCCATTTCACGAAATTCAGGCAACCCGACATATGGCACTGGGTTCGGATTACTGCGCTCTTTTATCGCCGCCATACGCCCCGTTGCACGTGCCGCCTCGGCAAACATTTTTAGACGCGCAATACTGCGTGAATAGCCCGTCACAATCACGCGCCCCGGCGCATCACGCATAATTTGGGTTAATGTATCACGAACCTGAATTTCGGTTGTTTGTGGATTTTGGCGCGACACAGATGTCGAATCACACGCACACGCGATAAGTTTCGGGTCCGCCCCAATTTCACGCAGACGGGCGTAATCCGTTCCCGGTTCAATCGGGTTGTCATCATTAAATGTCCAATCGCCAGTATGCAAAATTTTCCCCGCACCGGTTTTGATAATCAACATTTGCGCTTCGGGTACAGAATGACTTACATGGAAAGTTTCAATTTCAAATGGGTCAAGTTTTAGTGTCGCGCCCGCCGCATCAAATTCAACAATATCGCGCTTTGGATCAAAATCTAATTCAATACCGCGAAAAGTTTGACGCAAAATCTCCGCCGGGAAACGCGTGCAATAAATAGGTTTCCTAAACTTTGGCCAAATGTATTTCAATGCACCAATGTGGTCTTCGTGTCCATGCGTGATGACAAAAGCAACGACATCTTTCTTGTACTTTTCAAGCCATTTTGTATCACAATATTGAACATCGCCGGCACCGATTTCTTCTTCTAAAAATCCCATACCGCAATCAACAACAATAAATTTCCCCTTGTATTTATAAAGATACATATTTTGCCCGACGTGTTCCAATCCGCCAAGCGCCATAAAGTAAACCTTTTCATCATTTGAATTTGATGTTTTTTTCTTTTTTGATGTTTGTTCGCTTGAAACATGCACAGATAAATCTTCTTCGTTATCTATATCCAAATCCATGTTTGTTTCGGGTTCTTCGATATATTCATGTAATTTTACCATTTATCAAATCCTTTTATTAAAAATTCATGCAAAGATATTACAGTTTTTTTGAAATAAACACAAGGAAAATAGTGGATACCGGATAAAAAACACCCCGCGATGCGGGGTGTGCAATAAATCAAACAATTGTTTAATTCAAAGCATCTTTCAAAGCCTTGCCAGGTTTAAATTTCGGCTGAGTAGAGGCCGGAATTTTGATAGCAGCACCCGTTTGTGGGTTGCGGCCAGTTGTGGCTTTGCGTTTTGCGGTTGTGAATGTACCAAAACCGACCAAACGAACGTCACCTTTCTTTTTAAGAACTTTTGTGACGGTGTTGATAAACGCGTCAAGACATGCCGCAGCTGTTGCTTTGGTAATGTCAACTTCGTTTGCCATTGCTTCAATTAATTGTTGTTTGTTCATTTGTTTTCTCCTTTCATAAATTTATTTAAGGTGTCCAACGCTTCGTTTGGCAATGCCCATGAAAATCGAAACACATGGTACGCAACGATTTGAAACAATCCCGTAACGCAACCAAGCAATTTTCAAGGGCATTGCCCGAAACGCCTAAACGAATCGTAGAGAATTCCGCCTTCCAAGTCAAGATGTATTTATAATTCCTCGTGATTTTTTTATTTCTTATAACTATTTTGCATGAACAAGATTGCTGTTCACCGCCTTGGCATCGGTCGATGAATTTTCACACAACACCCAATTCCCGGGCTTTCCCGTAACATTTACTTCGCGATATTTATTTGGCGTATTCATCACAAGCATCATTATAACGCCCGCCCAAAAAAGTAGTTTAGTAAACGCCCATGGTTTGGAAAAATCTTCGCGTTTAAAGGAATCTTTCAACAAATTTTGATACAATGCCCACCCCCAAACAAAGACTAATATTATCGCCGCAAAGAAAAATCCAATCGTTATATATTTATAAAATTGTCCGAAACCCGCCGCCATCGCGTTCCATAAACTGCTTTCCGCCGGACATATAAATAATGCCTTGCCACGCATATCCGCCGTGATATTTATTACTGTATCCGGCCCCAGTGAAAAATCAAACGCCGCCATCAAAACAATGACGGTTAAAAAAATTATCACAGAAAGCATAGATTTTTTCATGCGCTAGAATCCCCTTGTCATCCTATTATATCACAAATAACTAACCAATTGCAATTTTAGAAAGTTTTATTTACAATTTAGTCATGTTCACACGAAAACCATGCCTTGTTATCGCAATAACTACACACGATATTGATGCGTTACGGATATCTGTGCCGCCTTTGCGCCGATGTACGCGTGACGCGGTGTTGGTGGTACATAACGATAACCCAGATACGGAATTGACACGTCAATTTGTTCATAAAATTGGTTGGCGTGGGGCATTGCATATAATAAATTCAAAAACTAATCTTGGTGAGTTTGAATCGCGTATTGCGGTTTTGGAATATATTGAAAAGATTCCCGCCGATTGGATTGTGTTTCTTGATGATGACGACGCACTGATTGATGCGACTGTGCCGGCGGTTTCTGAATCGACTTTTGCGATTATTCAAAATGCGACCACAATTTCGGAAAGCATAACGGATATATTCAAGATAACGCCCAATTGGGTAAAGGGCGCGGAACATGGCAAAACCGGACCGCACTTTGATATTACCGGGACACTTATTCGATATCACAGTGCGATAGAATTCGCGCATTTTATGCGTCCGTTATTGCCGGAAATTGCAAAGATCGCCCACAAATTTAAATATCGCATTCCGGTGGGTGCGATAATGTGGGTTGCATTAAATACTTTTATGCGCGCGGCGCATCCGGAAATGTCCGCAATTTATATGGACAGGACGAATTACGTTTCTATAAAGTTGGGACATGCAATACGAAAATATGGGCTTCGCATTGTTCCCGCCACATCTGCAAGGACTTTCAATGCAAATGTGATTAAAAAATATGCTGAACTGTTTGAATCCGCGGCGCAAGAAAATATGGTTGCGGACAAATAATAATGTTTTATAATCCGTGGTAATAAAAAGGAAAATCTATAATGACATACAATGAAATACGAAAAGTGTTTTTAGATTATTTTAAATCGCATGGGCATAAAATCGTGCCGTCCGCATCACTTATACCGAATGACCCAACATTGCTGTTTACTGTTGCCGGCATGGTTCCATGGAAAGGTATACTCCAAGGAATCGAACCCGCGCCAGCGCCACGTGTCGCCGATGTTCAAAAATGTATTCGTGCGGGTGGAAAACATAACGATTTGGAAGATGTCGGTTTTGATGGTCGTCATCATACTTTCTTTGAAATGATGGGGAATTGGTCTTTTGGCGATTATTTCAAAGACGGTGCAATTGAAATGTCTTGGGATTTATTGACCAATGTAATCGGTCTTGACCCGAACCGCATCATTGTGACGACACACATATCCGATGACGAGGCAACAGAAATCTGGAAAAAGGTGACCGGCAAAGACGCAATTCGTTTGGACAAAGATAACTGGTGGTCGGCGGGCGATACTGGGCCATGCGGACCATGTACCGAAATATTTTATGACTTTGGTGCGGATGTTCCGGGGGGATTGCCGGGTACACCGGACGAAGATGGCGGACGTTTTGTCGAAATCTGGAACGATGTTTTCATGCAATATGACCGCGATGCAAATGGAAATTTAACACCGTTACCAAAGCAAAATGTTGATACGGGTGCAGGACTGGAACGGTGGGCGGCAATGCTTCAGGGAAAGTTTGATAACTATGATACCGATTTATTCCAGAACCTTAAACGCGCGGTAAGTGATGTCACTGGCGTGCGCGAAACGGACGCGAACAAAACAAGTTTCAAGGTTATCACCGACCATCTGCGTTCGGTTGGTTTTGCGATTGCCGATGGGGTGATTCCATCGAATACCGACCGCGGTTATGTGATTCGCCGTATTTTGCGGCGTGCTATGCGACATGGTCAATTGCTTGGTCATTCGGGACCGTTGCTTTCGAAACTTTATCCGGCGTTGGTGGAGCAAATGGGCGAAACATATCCGGAACTGATTGAAAACAAGGCGCACGTTGTTGAAATTATCACAAATGAAGAAAACGCTTTTACCGATATGCTAAACAATGGTATGAAGTTGCTGGAAAACGAATTGCCGAAGCTTTCGGGAAATGTATTGCCCGGTGCGGTCGCGTTTAAGTTATTTGACACATACGGATTCCCGCTTGATTTGACGCAAATGATTTTGCGCGAAAAAAATATAGATGTCGATGTCGCGGGCTTTGAATCTGAAATGACCGCACAAAAAGAACGCAGTCGCGCCGACACACGTGGAACGAAAACACTTTGGGAATCGCGTACGGATGTTACGGCGACGGACGATAAGGCAAAGTATGCGCCGTGTGCGGATATGCAATCGCGCGTTTTGGCGATACTGCGTGGCGAAGAATTCGTGGATACCGCAAACGACGGCGATGTGGTAGAAGTTGCATTGGATAAAACAAATTTCTATGGCACCCAGGGTGGTCAGGTCGGCGACAGCGGCAAATTAAAAATTGGCGACAGTGTTGTTTTGGATGTGACGGATGCCGCGCGCGCAAACGATGTCGTTCTGCACCGCGGAACGGTTGTGGGAAAAATTTCGGTTGGCGATATTGTAACGCCGGTGATAAACCCTGATGTTCGGGCGCAAACCGCACGCGCACATACCGCAACACATTTATTGCAAGCGGCATTGCGACGCGTTTTGAATACCGATGTAGAACAACGCGGATCCAAAGTTGCGCCCGATTCTGTGCGTTTTGACTTTTCGTTTGGTCGCGCCATGACGGCGGAAGAAAAGACCGCGGTTGAAAACTTGGTCAACGAATGGATTGCGGCGAACATGCCGGTGAGTCACGAAGAAATGCCGATTGACGAAGCAAAAAAACGCGGGGCGATGGCACTGTTCGGTGAAAAATATGGCGATGTCGTGCGCGTGATAACCGCGGGCGATGTTTCGTGCGAACTGTGCGGTGGCACGCATATCAATCATACCGGCGAAATTATCCGCGCCAAGATAAACAAGGAAAAATCTATCAGCAGTGGAATCCGCCGTATCACAATGTCCGTCGGTGCACTGGCGTAATTAAATTTCGACTAGTATAGAACTTTGTTCGTCATCCATTGCTAAATTTTTTAAGCCCACGCAAAAAGCGTGGGCTAACAAAATTCGTGGTGCGGGCAAAGGGGCTCGAACCCTCGACCTCAACCTTGGCAAGGTTGCGCTCTAGCCAACTGAGCTACGCCCGCGACGTCGGGTATTTTGCCACACAAAATTCCACTTTGCAAGCGAAAAATTGGGAGTACGTCAATGTATGAATTTAAATGGGTTATCAGCCCCAATGCGTACACTAAAAAACATAGAAAAAAGCAACGTATTATGATACAATATGCACGTAAAAGACATTAAAGGAAAGAAAAGCCATGGAGAAAAAACATATCACACGAAAAATTTTGTTTACGGTGGCGACACTTGGGTTGTTGGGGTTCGGTGCCCACAAAATTGCGCAAAAAAAACGTAATAATAATCGTGACAAAGAAGAAACCACTTCTAAAGAGGTTGAAAACGCACCGGAAAGTTTCGGAGATTTTAAATCCTGTATATCCAAGGCAATTCCAGAAATAATGTTGGAAACCATAATGGTTGAAGGCACCAAATTAGACGAAAACGGTCTATGCAAACCATATGACGATGGGACGGGCGTTTGGACCATTGGTTTTGGCCTTACGGAATTAGACGGCAAACCTGTAACCCCAAAAACCCGCCACATCACATTAAAAGAGGCATATGACCTGGCGGTTGCTTTTTACGAAGAACGCGAAACGTTTTTTATGATGTGGTGTTATGAAATCGGTATAGACAGTTTAGACATAGATACCCCGGGCAAAGCTTTTTGTCTGGCATCGATCTTTTATAATTCTTGCAGTAACCTTATTGAAGATAAAACCAATAAAAAACACCGGAACCGTAACGGAGAGTTGCGCGCGTTATATGATAAATACGGTGATAATGTTACCATTGATCAGGTGCGTGCAGTTTTTGATAAATATCCTTGTCCGACTGAAACATCGTACAATTTTGGCAAGGTATTAAACGGTGGTTCAACCAAAGATTGGGCAAATGTTCTTGGGAATTATACTCCTTTATCACAAGGTCGCGGTTTATATTGGCGCCGTTGGCTTGAAGGGCAAATGGCCATAGGAAATTTAACCGGTAAAGATTTATTGGATTTACCTGTTCTTAGTATGACCGATTTTTGGGAATACATCGGCGGTACAAAATCAGTTATGTTTACAAAAAAAGATGGTAAATGGAATGTTAACCCAACGGCGTTACCGAAATTTAAAGAATGGGCGAAAAAGCCTGTCGATAAAGCCGGTAATGAAATTGTTATTTGTAAAGACCGCCCATCGTTGCGACAACTTGTTGTTGGAATAAATCCGAATTTTATATCACAAATAGAAAAATCTGAATTTAACAGGTACGAACATAAAAAAGTAAAAAAGACCAAAAGAAGTGAATCAAAAGAATACAAAAAAGCCGAGACCGGAGCATTATACACCGAACAAAAATATGTAACCGACTATGACGCCGCTGTATCGGATTTTAATGACGGCGACTATCAATCAGCACTTATAAAATACAAGGCAATGTTAAAGGATTTTCCAAACGATGCTTTGATATTAAATGACATGGCAGCAACATATAATAATCTTGGTAAATATGACGAGGCACTTGAATGCACAAGTCAAATTTTCAATGTAATAAAAGATAAAGATCAATATGCGGCGGCGTATTATAATGCGGGTGTCGCGCGCGAAAATCTTGGACAATATGAATCTGCATTGGCGAATTATCAAAATGCAAAAAAACATGGTAATAAATCCCAACTTGTTATAGACGGCATATCACGTGTGCAAAAAATTATGGCAAAATCTGAAAAAACGCAGACATACACCAATGCCGCAAATGCACTAAACGCACGGTCCAAGACAAACAAAGTCAAGAAGCAAAATGTTCGAACACGGAAATAATAAATGCAGAATATTTAAAGACATAAAAAAAGTCCCGAAAACTTCGGGACTTTTTGTTTAAAACCATTTCCATGGCTGTAGCAATTTCAACATACTCATCGCCGTACGCCGGTCCGCAAACGCGTGACCGCAACGCGGGCATACGATGAACGGTGCGATTGTCGCCTTGTATTTGCCACGCATAAACATCCAGATATAAAGCCCCAGAGCCCACGCCGCAATCACCAATCCCCACGCGACATAGCCGAAATACTTGTTCACCGTTTTGATAATCGTTTGAACGAATTCCAAATTAGAATTCACCAATTCACGATAAATTTTGCGCGCCGTTGGCCAAGTTGACGGTTCCCACGGATACACATGTTTGATATCGTATTTAGTAAACAACATCGCAACCGCCGAATCCATTTGGCTTTTGATTGCCGCGTCGATTACTTTATCAACCTCTAACTGTGTTACCTTGGTAAGTTCTTTTTCAACGCCGTCCAGTTTTTCATTTACCATTTTTGCGACATTATCAACCTTGTCCACCGCCGCATTTGCCTTGTCCACCGCGCCATCCGCAGTGTCCAGTGCATTATCAATCGCATCTGTTTTTACGCCAAATTTATTGGCAAGTCCGGTAAGTCCGCGAACACCCGATGTTTTTTCTTTGACCTTTGCGGTTTGTTCTTTCGCTTTGGCCGTTGTGTCGGTCACTTTGTTTACCTGGGATTCGACCATTTTAACCTTGTCAATCGCGATTGCCACCGGCTTTTCAAGGTTTATCGCATTTTTAATTCCGTTCAGCATGCGTTCGTATTGTTCCGCGACATTGCGTTGCAAGTCATAGAAAATCGCAACAACCGTAGATTGCTTTATCGAATCAGAATACTTCGCCTTTACATGCAGCGGGAACCACGCAACAAACGCAAGCCATATTACCGACACGATAATAAAGATGCGTTTTGCATGTGTCACCACAGAGGTTTTCTTTGCGACGGTTTTTGCGCCACCGCGATCGATTACTTCGATTTCTTTTTTCTTTGCCATGTTGAATCCTTTCGTTTTACGTTCGGATTCTTTAACATTTGAAAAATAAAATCAACAGGCTTTTTATTCGCCCGTATAATTTTTGATAAATTCAGATTTGAATTCTTGGAATTTGCCCTGCTCTATGGATTCGCGAATGCCACGCATCAGGTCTTGATAGAACCAAAGGTTATGCTGGGTCAATAATGTCGCGCCCAGGATTTCGTTGCACTTTATCAAGTGATGCAAATATGCGCGCGAAAGTTTGCACGCCGGACAACCGCATTTGTCGTCCAACGGCGCCGCGTCATCACGATATTTTGCGTTGCGCATATTCATTGTGCCATGGCGCGTAAATGCCATTGCGGTGCGCCCCGCACGCGTGGGCATTACACAATCGAACATATCAACCCCGCGTTCCACCGCACCCAAAATATCAAGTGGCGTTCCGACACCCATTAAATATCGTGGTTTATCCGTCGGCAACATTGGCGTAACTGTCGCAATCATATCAAACATAACACTTTGTGGTTCGCCGACCGCAAGTCCCCCAATTGCATAACCATCAAACCCAATCGCGGTCAGTTCCCGCGCGGACTTTTCACGCAAATCCGGATAGTCGGCACCTTGGACAATGCCGAAAATTCCGTATCCGGGGCGGTCAACAAAAGCGTCTTTGCTGCGACGCGCCCAACGCGTCACCATGTCAACATTTTTTTCGGCGCGGTCGCGTGTTGTCGGTAATTTCAAACACTCGTCCAAAACCATAGTGATATTCGAATCCAGTTGATGTTGAATATGCACAGAATCTTCGGGGCGCAAGAAATGTTTAATTCCGCCGTCAATGTGCGAAGTGAACTCTACGCCTTCTTCCCGCATCTTTACCAAATTCGAAAGCGACATAACTTGGAACCCGCCACTGTCCGTCAAAATCGGCCCATGCCAACCGCTGAATTTATGAAGTCCGCCCATGCGTTCCACTAAATCGCCACCGGGGCGCATCATTAAATGATATGTGTTGCCCAAAATAACCCCCGTTCCGGTCGCCGCCACTTGGTCCATGGTCAGCGCCTTGACCGTTGCCGCCGTTCCAACCGCCATAAACGCCGGCGTTTGAAAAGTCCCATGTGCGGTTTCCACCGCACCCCGCCGCGCATTCCCATCCGTTGCTAAAAGACAAAATTTTAATGACATGTTTAATCGTCCTTTCTAAATAACAAACAGCAATCGCCATAACTGAAAAAGCGGTATTTTTCGGCGACGGCGTGGGCGTATGCGGTCTTCATCTCGGCAAGTCCACTAAACGCCGACACCAACATAAAGAGTGTTGATTTTGGCAAATGAAAATTCGTAAGCAGTACATCGACCGCGCGGAATTTATATCCCGGCGTTATAAAAATATCTGTCGTTCCACAAAACGGTGCAACACGCAATTTTTTCAACCCGTTAGAGGAATGGTCGCAGGCCACAAGGGCGGGGTTTATCGCGGCACTTTCCAATGTGCGAAGCGTTGTTGTTCCGACGGCGATTACACGCGTGGCATTGTTGATAATTTCCGCCTGTTCGGGTGTGATTTGGCACCATTCTTTATGCATTTTGTGTTCAGACAAATTTTCCGTCTTTACCGGCATCCAAGTCCCCGCACCGACATGTAGCGTTATTTTTACTATCTTTGCACCGCGTTCTTCGATTTCGTGCATCAATTCGTCGGTAAAGTGCAAACCCGCCGTCGGCGCCGCCATCGATCCCAATGGGTCGGCATAGACCGTTTGGTAACGCGTACTGTCGGCGAATTCGGCGTCGCGCTTCATGTATGGGGGCAAAGGAATCTTGCCGA
>JAZLCM010000017.1:0-2456 GCA_045614245.1 Candidatus Enterousia sp. | reverse complement strand
TACCCGCCACCCCTCCAAGGGAGGGGAACTTACACTATCCACTACTTACTTTTTTATTTGAAACCGGGTTTGTTTTGTGATAAAATTGTGAGGAAAAGGAGATTTATTATGATGAAAAAAATTTCAAAGTATTTTTTAATTGCAACGACCTTTGTTATGGCGAATTTGCCGGCTTTTGCGGCGGAAAACAAGGCGGCGTGCGATTTGATTAAGGAATTGAAGCCCATAATTAATACGTTGCGAACGCTTGCCTTTATTGGTGCGGCTTTTGTTTTAATGGATTGGGCGTGGGGATGGATTCAAAAAGGCGAGGTTGGCAAAGACGATTTGAAAAACAAAGGTATCGCTATGTTTGTCGGCTTCTTTGTTTTGTTTGGTGTAGGTCTTATTTTGCAGTTTGTTGGTTCGTCGGCGGGATCGGATTATTTTGGTTGTGTCAAGGATGCGTTGGCAGCTAAGTAATAAAACCAGCAGATAAAAATTTAAACGGCGCGTTTGCGCCGTTTTTCTTTATCGAATACCTTTGCGGCTGTATTCGTTTATAAATGTTTGTTCGCGCTTTTTCCGATCGGCAATAACGTCTTTTATTGACGCAAAAGAAAGATTTAGTTTTGTGGAATCATGTGATTCCGAAAAATGTCGGCGAACCGCAATCATTTCTTTTTTTGATATGGTGTAAAGGTTATCATATGTCTGGGTGCGCAAGTCATCGTATCTTTTGACAATGTGTTCCAGTGCGTTTGCGTATAGTGGCAATAATTCGTGGTTCATATAATCGGTCAAGGATTTGTCTTTGGGAATATGGTAGAAATCGCGCAGGTCGCCTTTGATAGACCGGTCATCTTTTGGAAACAACCAAGTATATAGCAGTATATAAAATTTTCTAAAATCATAATTTTTGTTTATAAGGTGTCCAAGGATGCCGTCGAGTTGGTGTTTGTATGTTTGAACTTTTTCACGTTCTGTGATTCTTGAAATTTCATCGGTGTGTGCACGGATTTGCTCAAGGTTTGGGTTGGGTGCCAAAAAGTATTCTTGTTGGAAAGTGGTGTTATAACGCTTGCCGATTTCTTTCATAATTGCCCATGCGGCGTATCGCGATATTTTCGCGGTCATGCTTTCATCGGTAACTTTGATTATGTGCAGGTGGTTATCGGTAAGTTCAAATTTTTGTTTCGGTAACATTTTGGTTGGTGCGTATTCGCGTAAAATGTTTCCAATGGTGGAACTGCTTTGATACGTTTCGGTGTCCAAATTCTTTACAGTGCCAAGTATGTCGTTTAGTATCCAAAATTCGCGGTTGGTGTAGTCGGGGATTTTTTCGCCGGGGATTTTCGGCCACAAAGACAGGGCGATATATTCACATTTGATTTGGTCTGTGTGTCGGCTTGAATTTAATGCGTTGAATATATCGTTGTCTGTGGTGGTTGTGTTTTGCATTTTGTTTCCTTTTAGTTATCTTCTTCGTGTGCGATGGAAAATAATACCGATGAAATAAGTGATTGATATGGAACATGTTGCGCGGCGGCAAGTTCTTTCAATTTATCCAAAACCGGACGTGGAATTCGCATATTTATTACCGCATCGGATTTATTAAATGCGCGATATGCCGCATATTCCCGAAGCAGGGATTCGATGTTCATAACGAAAAGTTGTTGCATTACATTTGGCATGCGCTTTTCCCCTATACAACATTCAACACATGTGTATTCACAAGACACTATACCAATGTATTTACAATTGTCAATACAAATGTCTAGACTCTTGTATTTGCGGGCGTGTTGGCGGTTGTAGGGACGGGTGTATTGGTGTTAAAGGGAAGTGTAAAACTTTGTTTTGTAAATATTAATCCCTGCGGGGCAGGTATTCGCTATCGCTCGTACTGGGCATCGCCCTTCGGCGGTGTGACGATGTTCTGGAATAAATATTTATTTATTGAAAATCGTTTCTTTTGTCCTAGTATACTTTTTATGAAATCTGGTGGCTGTGTTTATATCATGACAAATAAACGAAATGGAACTTTGTACATAGGTTCAACATCGGATATCATAGGTCGAATATTTGAACACAAAACAAAAGTATATCCAAAAAGTTTTACTGCTAGACATAATCTCGATAAATTGGTCTATGTTGAATGGCATGACAGTTTGAAAAATATGGTTGTGCGTGAACGACAATTAAAGGAATGGAAACGCAATTGGAAAATTAGATTGATAATAAAACAAAATCCGAATTGGAAGGATTTGTATGATAGTATCTTGGCAGAATACGGTTTTGCGCCATTTGAGTCATAATTCCAGATAATCGTCATCCCGCGGAAGCGCGGGATCCAGTGCGAACGAAGTAAAGCACTTGCGTCGCAGACAATATATTTGTCATGACGGATTTAATCCGCCATCCTGCGGAGCAAGTCCTCGCTACGCTCGTACTGGGCACCGCCCTTCGGCGGTGTGACG
>JAZLCM010000016.1:0-27746 GCA_045614245.1 Candidatus Enterousia sp. | reverse complement strand
GGTATAAATGAAAACGTTATTGTTGGTCGTCTGATTCCAATTGGAACGGGTGCCTATGTCCGTCGCGTTCGCGAAATTGCCAAGGCCGAAGAAAAGGCGGAACGCATCGCACGCGAAGGTGGCGACCATCAACAATTGTTGGATTTGTAAAGAAATAGGGTGGTTAGTGTTCGGTGCAATCACTGACACTAGCCACTAACACTAACCACTATGATTGATAAACCAGCAATTTTCTGTGATATCGATGGCGTTGTGTCCAAAAAATGGGCGATTGCTGACTATGACCGTTTTGGTGAACCAAATGCGAATATGATACGCGTTTTGGAAACACTGGGACGGGATTTTACAATAGTCTTTATAACCGGTCGTTGGGCCATGGGTCAAGAAAAAGTGAACGCGTTTATCGATAACTTGCTGCCGAATATAAAAAAGATTGTGTTTTGTAAACCGCACGATTACCCCGGAACAACGGCGGAATATAAACTTGCCAAGATAAAGGAATTGGAAGCAGACGGCTATAAATTCTATCTTGGGCTTGACGATCACAGCGCGGTGATTGGATTGATGCACAATCATGGCATGTTCGTGGCAAAGGTGATAAGTGATTGATACAATTTTTTGCTTGCAAATGGGCAATAATTGAATAGAATTAACAACTGTCAAATAAAAGGATTGAAAAATGGCAACGCCAAGAAGTAAAACAAGCAAAGCACGCAGCGCACAACGTCGTTCTCATGATGCATTGGCAACAATGCCATGTGGCGTATGCAAATCTTGTGGTGAAAAGAAACGTCCGCATCACATTTGCCCGGCATGTGGTGCAAAATAATAACAAGATAAAAATATGTGCAGATTGGGCGCATTTTCGTGCCTGTCTGCATTTTTAATACGCAATGGCCGAAGATACAAAGAAAATTATTGCGATTGATGCGATGGGCGGCGACCGTGGTCCCGCGGCGGTTCTTGGCGGTATAAACCAGTTTTTGTACCAGCACGGTGAATCGCACACTTTTTTCCGTATTTTTGGCGATGAAAAGGTTCTGCGCAAATTATTGGCGCGCTATCCGCGTGTTGCACGCAACTGTACGGTCATTAACGCGCCGGATGTAATCCAAGGCACAGATAAGGTCCGTGATGTAATTCGTCACGCGCAAAATACTTCGATGTACATGGCGATAAAGGATGTACGTGAAGGGAACAGTGCCGCGGTGGTCAGTTCCGGGAATACCGGGGTTTTAATGTCGTTGTCGAAACTTGCGCTGAAAACGATTGACGGCATTTCGCGACCGGCGATAACTACAATGTTGCCGTCGGGTGCGGGTGATTCACGTGTGGTGGTTTTAGATTTGGGCGCAAATGTTCAATGTGATGCGGAAAACTTGTTTGATTTTTCGATTCTGGGCAGTGTTTATGCCGAGGTTATCGGTAAAATGCCACGCCCGAAACTTGGGGTTTTAAATATCGGTGAAGAAGAAACCAAGGGCAACGAAACATTGCAACACATAAATAAGTTGCTGACGGCGCATCGTGCAGAGTTGCCGTTTGAATACCTTGGGTTTGTGGAACCTACTGACATCAGTGCTGGTCGGGTCCAGGTTGTTGTGACGGATGGTTTCACCGGCAATATAGTTTTGAAAACTGTCGAAGGCACCGCAAAACTTATCAAGCGTGTTATATCTGAAAATATGAAAAAATCATGGCTTGCGATAATCGGCGCGTTTTTCCTTGTTCATGTGTTCAAACGGTTAAAGCATAAAATTGATCCGCGTTCTTATGCGGGTGCGACCTTTTTGGGTCTAAATGGTTTTGTTGTAAAGACTCATGGAAATTCGGACGCTTTGGCGTTTGCAAACGCGATACATTATGCGGCGGAATTTACTAAAAATGATTTGAACGACATAATTGGCGGTCGTGTTGCAAACCTTGCGCATATCCGTTCAGAATTACAAGCCACTGAATAAAAAAGTTTTTAATGTCTTACTATATTTTATGATATAATAAACACACGAAGGAAAAAAGCGTGTCAAAGTTTTACTATAGCGTTTTAATCGGCGTGTGTTTTGCATTGAATTCTGCAACGGTGTACAGTATAGATATGACACCACAAATTCAACAACTTTTAATAGAAAAACAAAATAAGATTACAGAGCTTGAAAAATGCGAAGGCAAAAAGCAAGGTTGGATGATTGCTGGTATATCAACTATTGGTTTGACGGTTGTTGGCGTTGGTGTGAACATTGCCCAGGCATCAAAAAGCGACCAATTAACCACCCAGATAAAGGATGGAAAAAATCAGTTAAAAGCAATTGGAGAAGAACTTGATTCTGTAAATAATCAAATCCAAGAAAAAACTATGGATAATCAATCAAACAAACTGTATCCCACCCAACAGCCAAAGTTCGTTTCATCAAAAAAAGACCAAGTGCAAACAAACCCAGTGGTCAAGGAGAAATCGGTATATTCGCAACTGAATTCAGATATGAACGGAACAGGCAAGTGTTATCATCTTGCCTTGGATAATTTACCCACGGTTGAAGAAACCATAACGAATGACAAAATAAAATTCGAATGTGGTGATTTAAGCCCCGGTGAATGGATTGTTGAATTTTCAAATGATACCACGGTGCGTGGAACGTCTTTTATATCAAAAACTATACCGGCGTATGATGCGGGTAATGGCACCATTCCCGATGAAACAATACAATCCAAAGTGACGAATGAATATCTAGATTGGCAACAAAATGGGTATGCGGCATCGGATGATGTCAAAAATTATGCGTGTTACTGTAAAATGACCGACCCCAAACCGGGCAAATGGGTTTTTAGTACGCGTGGAACTTGGGGGGCATTAAAGGACAATTGTGCGTCTACATGTGCAAGGGAGGTCAAGGATATGCCACTTTTTAGAAAATCTGTGTTTACATATTAAAAATACACATCGGCGGTTACCCGCCGACGTGCTCTCCTTCCTTCCGGAAACCGGAAACTTTTTTGCGGGTGTTATGCCGCCATCGCGATAGTTTCACCCGATTTGCCTTCGTCTGCATCCATGATGCGTTTTGCTTCGGCAAAGACCATTTCTTTGACGCGCAACGCCAATTCACGTGTTTCAAGCGTTTCGGCGGCGACATCAAAATTATCGGTTCGAATTTGCAAAGACACATATGCACCGACCAAGGATGTACGTGGCAAATCTTCGATTGAACGCGGTGAATTGTTTTGACCGATCTGCAGTTCATCACTAAGCGATATAATCTGTCTATCGGCGTTTACCCACACAGTTGTGCTTAATACTTTGTGCAGGGCAATCATGATTTCTTTGATATTCTTTTGTTGCATGTGTGTGTCCCTCCTTTCTGGGTGTTTGTTTTGAAACTCAGCCCGAATTTGTATTTACACGATGTATTTACAAGTTTTCGATATGAATTTACAAGTTGTTTGTTGTTGTGCCCGAAAATCCGCGTTTTTTTCGAAAATCCGAACGTTTTTCCTCTGGTCCCAATGTCTATACAGGGATGATAGAATAAAAACGAATCGTGGGTCAAGTGAAAAAATAAAAAAAATGAAAAAATTTTTAAAAAAATTTCAATCGATTGTTATTAGACATATTTTTCCGGAATAATTTTTGCAATAGTTTTAAAAATGCGTCTAAAAATTGTTGTGTCGGGGTCGTGATTATACACTCGCGCGACATTATCACCACCACGTAACCCCATCCAAGTCGTTTTGTTTTCGTCGATTGTTACATGCCACGAAGTTTCAGTGTCTTCGATAATCATATTACGCAGTTTTGTTGCAAACTCTGCGCTTTCAAATATCGCGACATTTTCGGTGTTATAATATGTGCTGCGCGGGTCAAGATTAAAACTGCCTATCCATGAAATTTTATCATCGAATACGATGGTTTTACTGTGCATTACGGAAAAACTTGATTGCTTTCGCATACGGTCGTGTTTTCGACCGCGCCGATTTTCCGCCGAAGACATAAATTCGTAAACATCAATTCCATCGCGAATAAGTTTTTTTCGATACTTTTCCCATTTTGCAAAAACGGTCGGTGCATTTGTTGATGCCAAAGAATTTGTTACAATGGTAACATGAACACCGGATTTTTCTTCACGTTGCATCATTTGCATGCCACCACGTCCCGGAACAAAATATGCGGCGGAAACATAGGCGCATGTTTTCGTGTCGCGCCAAAGTTTATTAAGCATACGCATAATTTGCCCGCGATAGGTTTCTTTTTTGTTCATTGGCATTTGCACTTTGCTTGGTGCATCCGCCAAGAATCGTCCGCGACCCCACGAAAAATCAAAATTTTTGTGTTTATATTCGCGCACAACAAGTGAAATAATTTTGTCGTATCGTTTTATATTCTTTGTTCCGATTTGTTCTTGGCGTCTAAAATGTCGACTAAGTTTTTGCATCGCGCGCGCGGAACAAGCCTTTGGAATAACCGACGCCGGCACAGACAATTCAAAGTTCCAATAATCATCGAAACTTTTGGTTGCGCCGCGTGTTATTTCGCCAATGAATAAAACATCAGTGTCGGAAAAGTTCGCGGCGGTTTCCGGCATGAAATAATTACTGCCTATATTTCGACCACCGGTAATCAGTGCGACATTATCAATAATAAAAAGTTTATTATGCATGCGCGAATTAAGCCGATTAAAATCCATAAGTATTTGCGGATAATACAAAAGTCGCGACCGATGTTTCACCGCATTAAAAATTTTGACTTCGATATTTGGATGCTGGTTCAAAACGATAACATCCGCGATGTCGGAATTTGTTCCGTAATCGTCGATAAGAATTCTTACCTTGACCCCGCGGTCGGCGGCATTTTTAAGTTCACTTATTAAAACATGTGCGGAAAAATCGTTACTGTATATATATGTCTGTAAATCAATAGTCTTGGTTGCCATGCGTGCGAACGCGGCGCGAATAATGAACGCAGAAAGTCCGTCGTCGATAAGTGTTGCGCCACTTATGTTTGTGCCATCGGTAAGTTCTTTTTTATAAACCTTTGCAATTGGTGTATCGATTGGATTGTATTCAAAATCTTTATCGGTTATTTTTGGAACATAGTTCGAAAGTCTTTCGTCTTTCATACTGGTCGGGATTGCGCAACCCAAAAAAGGAAACATTATTCGTGACAAAAAAAACTTTTTCTTGGTCATATTGCGATTATATCAAGTCACCTTTTTATTCGCAAGTCAAAACGCCAAAGGATACAATTCACAAAAATAAATTTTTTTAGAAAAAGTATTCATTTTTCGCTTGCGTTAATTTTCAATAAAATGGTAAACTTTTCGTAAAGGAAGGAAAAATTTACCATGAAACGACTTGCTATATTTATTGGTGGATTGCTGGTAATGCCCGCATTTGCTGAGGTTGCACCAATCTTCATCGACGATGAAAACGCGCTGGAATACACCGACGCGATGTACGATGAAAATGGATTTTTGATAATTCCGGACGAAGAAGTTGTCGAGGAAACAACCGAAACGGTTGCACCGAAAACACCGGTTAAGATTTCGCGTCAACCGGTAAGTGGCACGCCTGTGGCAAATCGTTCAACATCGACACGTGCAATGCCTGCGTCATCTTTGGCCGGTGCATCGGGTCGTGGAACGGCGGCGGGAAATTCTTCGCGCGTGGTCGCGTCGCGTGGTACGACGGGCACAAACGCTTCGCGTGCGGCGGCAAATCGTGCGGTAAATTCACGTGCGGCAACAAATGTTTCACCGCGTACAACAACAACCGCGACTACATCAACAAGGTCAACAACGAATACCGCGGCGACGCGTGCGGCGGCGGCGCGTGCAACGGGTGGTGCGTCGCGTACTGCGGCAACAACAACCGCATCGGTTAAGTCTGGGGTTGCACGTACGGCAACAACGGCGGGTCGTGCGACTGGTGCGCGGGCCACAACAAATGTGTCACGTGCGGCAACAACTGATGCGTCGCGTCCATCGGTGCGGGCGCAATATGTTGGTGCGGCGAACAAAAACAGTGTTGGAACTGCACAGGTTGTCACTGGTATAGACAGCACGGGCACCAAACTTTATAAATCTGCATCTATTCGGACACCGACAACGCGTATGTCGACTTTGACTGAAACATCGGTCGCAATGTCGATGGAGGATATGGACGACCTTGCGGAAATGACCGATTATTGCAAGGCGCAATATGCATCGTGCATGGATAACTATTGTAATGTCTTGGATGATAACCAGGGTCGGTGCAGTTGCAGTGCAAATCTGAAAAACTATGCCAAGGCCGAGGCAGCGTTAAAATCCGCAACCGAAGAATTGCAAGATGTCGCGCAAAAGATTCAATACATTGGACTTACCAAGCGTGAAGTAGAAAGTTTGTTTACGCAAACCGCGGCCGAGGCGGCGATGCAATCGGCGGGCAAGGATACAAGTCAATTGCAAACAAGTCTTGACAAGATAAAGGACATGATAATCGATGTTAAATCCGGTGGCGCAACAAGCAATGCGGGATCTGACTTTGGTTTCGATTTGTCCGGTCTTTTAGAATTTTCTTTCGACAGTACCGGTTTCGATTTGGGTTCTTTGTTCGGCACATCAAACACGAACAGTGTCAACAACCAACGCGGGGAACAGTTATATAAAACCGCGGCGGCGCGTTGCAAAACATCTGTGATAAAGGCTTGTACGGCGCGTGGTGTTGATGCATCGCTTATTACCAACGCGTACGATTTGGAAATTGACCGCGAATGTATCATGTACGAACGCAGTTTGAACGATTCGAACGACGAAATGCTGGCGACGGTCCGTAACGCAAAGAACGTTTTGCAAAAGGCGCGTTTGATGGTCGCGCAACAGAAAAATACATACGACATGCGTGGTTGTATCAATGCCTTGGATGAATGTATGCAGGATGATTTTGTTTGTGGTTCGGAATATGAAAATTGCCTTGACCCGACGGGCCGCTATATCGTGAACGGCGAAATCGTGGTGGGCAGTCAACCCGGTCATGCCATCGACCCAGAATTGCGTGAACGTGTCGCCAGTGTTATGACCAGTGATGTTTGCCGTGTGAATCTTTACCGCACATGGGATTTCCCAGGTGAAACGTGTACGGAACACACTGGTAACGACGATGGTCCAACGTATGAACAATATCCAAGCACCTATGCCCAGAACAACGCATGGGGCAGTGGCACTGGCTATGGCGATAACCTTGTGAACTATATCGAAAAAACGGTTAAAAAAGGTACCGCGAAAAACGCCAGTGAAAATATGTCACAATACTTGCAAAACAAAATCGGTTATGTTGATGCCAAGGAAGGTCGCAACTATGGTATGTGCATATCGGTGTTGAATAAATGCCAAGACTATACATACACCGGCAAGGGAACTTCCGCGACATATAACGAAGAAAACGATGTTATCAAACAATACCTGGGGCGCGTTTTGGTCCAGATAAAGGCGAAACAGGATGCGATTTTGTCTGAATACGCCGAAACATGCGTGGCGGATGTTACATCGTGTTTGTCGCAAAATGGGTATCCCGAAGAAGATCCAAACGAATGGGAGGCAGGTTTGGAAACAACGACCAACACGACCAAGGCAAATATTGCGGTTAACGCATGTCGCGCCCAGGTTGTAACCTGTATGTCGGTGAACGGATATTCAATCGACACACCAACACCAACGGAAATGAATTGCTGGGTCCAAGGGTTGCTGTATAACTATACAACACCGGATTGTTTGGCTATCAAAAGTTCCACAATTCAATGCACCCCAACTACATTGAGGTATTGTGACAGCAAGTCAGATTGCGGTTCAAACGGCGGATATTGGTGCGCATCAAGGTCAAGCTGTTATTCGTCCCTGTCGGAATATACCACTTACTGCACAGGTGGCGGGCAATATGAGTGTGAAGAGCATGGAGGTACATGGTGCGATGGTGTTTGTGTTGTCGGTGCTTGTCCTGGTAGCGGGGATACTTGTCAAGTGACACTTGCACCAGGTAACGGATGTGGTTCCGCTAGTCAGCTTATAATTCCATGTGATAAAACATCAAGAACGGCTATACATGGGTTCGTTTCTGACGACAATGATAGTGTACAAGTGTGGTCCTGTCCAAATAATGATAATTTAGAAACAGTTTTGAATTCATTGGGTAATGGGGCTGGGCTTGGAATGTTAGAACCACTTAGTACTTATGGAATAACTCAATCTACAACTTGTACTGCGATTTGTTATAGCTCGGAAGGCGCAGGCAATGATTGCAAAGTGATATTCCAACCTGGTGTTGGATGTGGAACGGCTAATCCGATTATTGTTGCCTGTAATTCGACAACATCAACGAACCTTAGATTTGCTACAGGTGTTGATTTGCAGACATGGTCTTGTGTTAATAGCGACCCATTAGAAGATGGATTAAATGAATTGGGTGGAGAAACAGGAATAGGGAGATTGGATAACATTAGCGCTTATGGACTGACACAATCAACAACCTGTACAGCAGTTTGTTATGACAATGATGGTTCTAACCCTTATCCGACAGTAACTATAGATTGTGGATCAGGAAATACGTTTAATGGTAATTATAGCACGTCCCATACGGAATATATTTGGGTTTCTGGTACTGGACACTCCGGAAGTTTCAGGAAATCGCCCATAGGAAGTGGTGATAATAGTTTCATTTTTACCTTAGCGGGCGGTTTATGTAAAGATTCTGATAGTAATGAGGCTGTTGAGTATGTATGCGGCAGTGAAACATATACTGCGGGAGAACAAGTTACTGTTAACTCATCGATAACATGTTTTGCAAATTATGACTGTGAAGGTGGTAAATGTTCCGGTGATGGTGGAACCGACGACGACGGGTACGCATTTACATTGAAATACAACCAACAAAGCTGTGGTCGAGGTAACCACGTTCTTAACCCTACCCCGTCACAGGATGAAACTGTAAATGTGTATAGTATAGCCACTGGGGATTTGCCCCAGGGTTATTCAATAGATAACATACAATGTTATCAAGGCACCACAGAAATAAGTATGCAGAGTTACAAATTCAGCATGCCGGCGGCTGATGTTGATTGCTATGTGACATGTTCCGGTGGCGGAAATGTTGGTGGCGATAATGGTACACACAACTTGTTTATAAATTATAGTGATTGTGGTGTTTCGGCACCTCAAACACTTTCATATGCATACAATACCAATGTGAACATAGGTACCATAGCCAATAGTAAAATCCCTTCGGGGTATAGTGTAAAAAACATAGCATGTTATGTTAATAATCAAGCGATGTCACAAAGTACATTCTATATGCCTAACGCCGATGTTAATTGTAATGTAACTTGTAATCCGCCCGAAGACGAACCCGAAAACAATCACACACTTACGGTGAATTGTCGCGATGGAGCGTTTAATTCTTCCGATCAGGCAAGCGGAACATGGACGCAATTATCTAACGGTGTATATCAAACCAACGTGACGAATGGCGGCAACTATACGTTATCCACAACTTTATGCAGAAAAGACAATAATACCATTGACACCGAAAAGTGGTATTGTGTGAATGGTGGTAATATGACCTGGGGTAACAATTATATTAACACAGGTAGTTGGCAACCCGCGCCATATACGCTTTCTGATATAGTCGCCAACAAAACCTGTTTCCCGCTCTACATGGACGAGGCATGTCCCGACGCTACCCCATATTGGTGTGATTATACCCACGAATGTGTTACAAGTGAGAGCGATTGCCAGACACCGGCTCTTAGTCAGTCAATCGTTCAGTTTAAATGCGACTCGGACGACGCGGACAATCCCGCAACCTTGAACCAAGGCGCGCTTGCCGCGTTGGCTCACGCTTCCAACGGTACGGGAACACTTGGCGCCGCTGGAAACATATACACCATTCAAACCCCGGCGGCCTCAATGACATTGTCGGGTAATTTGTGTTCTTGCACAAGTGGAACTATTACAGGATGGTCAAATACAGCATCAAACAAAAAATCTCCATCGGGTATTGGGCCGACTGATAATTTGCTATTAAACCCAGATGTTGTCCAAACCCTTACTCCGGTTTGTAGTTCCGACGAAGATGAATGTTCTGTAACATTTGCAATAGCTAATGGTCAAACAGAACAATGCAACCAAACCAAACCCGAAACCTATTCGTGTGGTGATTCCACAGTCACTGTTCCTGTCTTTTTTGCCAATGGGGGTGCCCAAGAATGGACATGTTCACCAAATGGTGTGGTTAATTTAAATTCCTTGGGTGATTACGGCACTGGTTCGGTTGATCTTATTCCCAATACTTCGGTGGCTTGTTACGCACAATGCATCTTGCCGGGTGAATTGCAACTTGAATGCGGCGAAGGTACGTCAATAGCTGGTGTTACACGTCACTTTGTCGTAAATACCAATGACCGTACCGTATCTAACCTACAACCAATGGACCACTACTGCACCGCGCCAACGGGTTATCTGCCGTATCAATGGTCTTGCGTGTCCAGTTTGGGTCAAAATTATGGTGGTACATCAAATTCAAATACCACTACATTTTCTGTGGAACCCGGGGAATTTTTGACCTGCACGGCACAATATCAGTCCGCGGGTAGCGGCGACGCACAAACGGTAAAATTAACGGTTAATTGTGGTGCTGGGGAACTTAACGGTATTACAAGTCCCCTTGATAAGTCAACCAATACGCCGTTTAACTTGGATTCTACTTGGTGCACACGCGACGGATACACACTTAGCGGTTGGCTCTGTGCCAACAACAACTATGAACCGAATGACAGTATAACAATAACCGGAACAACAACATGCATGGCACAATGGAGTAACAGTGTGCAACCACAATATATTCCGGTCAATGTAGATTAGTGTCGAATTTTAAAACAACAGGATGATAAAAATGAAAAAGTATTGTATTTATTCGATTTGTGGATGTTTTGTAACTGGTGCCGCCACCGCGACCACGTACTGGTTGAATGTTGTTCCGGATACATGTGCGGGGCTTAGCCTGTGTCGCAGTCAACCTGGGACCGGTCAATGTTGTACGCAGACCAATAAAGTAAATAGTATCACTTTGCCCAGTGGGGCACAGGGTCTAAATGTTACCGTTGGCAGTCGCACCATAAAATTATTTAATGCCGATGGAACACCAAATACAACCGCTTATGCAGATGAACAGATCCGTAACGCACTTATAGGCGCCACCTCAGGCGGAACACCACTAACCGGTTCGGTCATTCCGGCATCAGAACAATTAGTAACCGTAACATTGGATATGAAGGGCGGATCGTTGCCGGTTAGTTTCACACAATCCACCATGGCAATGCACCCCGGGGATTTGATATTGTCGGCGGGTGTCACGCGTTCTGATAATGCAAAGTTGGTCGGATTTTATGCCGAAGGTGCAAGCGATTCTACGGCAAGTCCAATCGTAACCGTGGGAACCGCAACAACCCAAAAATATATTGCAAAATATACTTGCGATAACGATGCACGCGCTACCATGAATTCCAAAGGAACATGCGTTGATGAAAACACGGTTTATGTAGATAAAAATGGTACAACAATTAATCCAGATTATGTTAATGCGGAAGAGCAGAAATGTATAAAAACAGGAACAATCAAATTATATGATTATAATCCTAGTGGCACTGCGGAGATACAAGGTTTCAATCTTACAAGTGATTTTGTAAATAAAATGTATTACTATATGTACTATGATTCAAATTCCGCTAATGCAGATTATATAGACGGTACGCATTATTATCATAACAATTTGTGGTATTCAAGGTATTCGCAAACTTATCATGAACCATATATGGGTACGTATACTGCACCAAGCAATGTAAGTTTTTCTACAAATAGTAACGGTAACATCAGTGTTACCCCAGAATGGTTACATTCTGGTGGACCAAACACAACAACACATCACGTGTTATATTGTCGTGAACATGGTTGCTGGTTTACTAGCGAAGGTGCAATACCACCAGAGGTAATGTATTATTTGCCTTCAACAACTGATTGCACAAGATGCTCTGGATGTGAAGATCGTTCTTTTAATAGATTAGAATACGTAGATGGACAACAAACAACTGTTCATTACTATTATTATCAATGTCCTTGTGACAAGCAATATGAGGGCACTAATGGCATGAGTATATGTTTGAACGAATCACTTGGATGTACCTATATAACCCAAGTTGTTACCAATGACGATGGCAGCCAAGAAAATCAGCAGGTGTGTGTGCCAAATGGTAATTATACACCTGCACAGACAAATGATTTGATATGGGGGATTCCGCAACCAAAGGCGATTGGTTGGACTTTCCGTGGATATTATTTGGATGATAGTGATATAAAATGGTTTGCTACGAAAAATACGAATGCCGGTGCACCTGTAAATGGTTTTGGGGTTGGAAACCCAAATAATAGGGAAATGGTCATAGGCTCTCCTTATTCTACGATTTATAGCGTATGCGTTCCGAATTCAGACCCGATGACTGAATATGACATTACACTTTATGGTGCATGGGCAAAGAATTGTGCGCCAGGGGAAGGTGCAAGTTGTTCGTTACTCATTAATGGACAGAGTGGTACGTCATATGGACGTGGTGATGTGCAGTATACGACGTCTTGCAGTGGAAGTAACAGTGTAACAACAGACACGTATCAATCATATCAGCCGGTTTGCACCTCTGGTACAGGTACCAGTGTAGATATTAACTATTCATTTGTTAATCAATATGCTGATGTCGTTGAGTTTTCGTATAATTTTGGCGATAGTTGTACATATGGTTCTACTTATCATTTTCTAAGTACGGATAATTTCAATAGTCATACAAATGGATATCAACTGAGATATTTACGGCTTAATAATAAATACTTCAGCCCAAATCATAGCTTAGCATGTGGTCAGAGTAGTTTTGGCATAGAAGTCGTAGCCAATGTTAAAGGTTTTGTTTGTGATTTATGTGAAGCGACAAATGGTACGTGTGTGGACGTTATAGGTGATCAAACCATACAATATGACAATAACAATACAGGAACTTTGTGGGGGGATTGCAAACGTTTGCAATGCAATGAGGGATATACTTTGGTACGTAATGAAACCACAGGGCACAGATATTGTAGATCTAACTATGAGTTATGTATTGAATCATGCGAGAGCGAGCCAGGTAAATGTGGTAACAATGCTACACAGTACTGCGCAAATTATGCTTTTGTGTGTCCATCTGATTTGACTTTACCATCAGGTATGCAAATTGTGAGTCGCGAAAAAGTCGACGATTCCGATTATCCCGCTAAAAAGTGTAAGTATACTGTTGCTTGCAACAATGGGGCGGTATACGATCCAAATGGAACCTATCCATATAGATTTAGTTCTATACCATCTGACGCAGATTTAACAAGTTATATTAATAATACTATGGACATTAGTTGTAATGGTGATGGCAGTGATAATATGGCCTGTGTTAAAGGAAAGTTAAACACCAGGTTTGCTTCATTGGGTTGTTTTACATGCCCGAATTTTAACGGTGCAGATCCGAGTGTATCGCCTGCGTTACCAACACAAACGGGACTTTTGTGTGAATATAACATTTATTGTAATGGTGATTATTCTCCAGGAACGTTATCGTATAATAATGATCCTGTGTCTGGTAATGTAGGCAAAGTTAGATGTATAGCAAGTAATTGCACGGATGGATACGGTGCTTACCAAAGTCTGTACTATTTGACAACAGAATTTGGTAAATATGTGTGCACTCCTAATAGTGGCACAGGGCAGGGTAACAAATGAAGGTTTCTTTTGTCCGGATATTAGTGGATTAAACGGTGTTACCGTTGCTAAATTTCCACTTGTATCTGGACAAATTTCTTGTGCATATAAATTATCATGCTCCAGTGATAAAACTTTAGTTGCTTACGATTATGTTTTGTGTACGAAAATGGTGCATGAGTGCATACACCAATCGGTCCTATTACAGCAACAAGCAACATTGTTATGCATTCAAGAATATCGGGTGACGAATCTTGTATCGTAGGTTATTTGTCAACGAATATCCAAAATTATAGATGTGCAAACTTGGTGCGGTAGGCGCAATAAAAACGGGCGCGGTTGCGCCCGTTTTGTTTGTAGTATTTTCTCTTTGTCATTCCGGGCTTGACCCGGAATAGGGTTGTTTTGTCATTCTAAACTTGTTTATTGTCATCCTGAACTTGTTTCAGGACAGCCATGACAAAAAATTGTCATCACTTTCCGTTTGATACGCGGTCGCGGAATTCATTGCTGGGGTGGAATGTCACAACACGACGCGCCGTTATAATTGCCATTTCGCCGGTCTTTGGGTTGCGACCAACACGCGCAGATTTATCCAATATCTTGAATGTGCCGAACCCGGCGAATTTAACCTCTTCACCGTTAACCAGCGATTCACATATTTCATCGAATATCAAATCGACCAGTTTTCCCGACTGTGCCGCGGTAAATCCAAATTTATCGCGCAATTTCATTGCTAAATCATTTCTTGTCATCGTTGCCATTTTTTATGCCCCCTATGTTATACCCTTATTAATGTTGCGCCCCAGGTAAGGCCACTGCCAAACGCGGGGTAAAGGACAAGTTGTCCATGTTTTATGATGCCGTTGTCAAACGCATATGCCAACGCCAGCGCGCCAGATGCGCCACTGGTGTTCGCGTGTTTGTCCACCGTTATCAAAATCTTTTCAATCGGGAAACCCAACCGCGCCGCACAGGATTCAATAATCCTTATGTTCGCCTGGTGCGGAACAATCCAATCGATGTCATCTTGGGTAATTCCCGCGTGATCCATAATATACCGCGCCGCATCCGGCATTAATGACACCGCCATTTTATATGTTTCCGGTCCGTTCATAATAATCCGGTGGTCGGGCGACCCATGCAACATGTTGAACTTTTTACCGTCCGACATAACAACCGTATCGATAATCCCAGAATAACTTGAAGTTGACCGTTCGAATATCAATGCGCCCGCACCGTCGCCGAACAGAACCGCCGTAGAACGGTCATTCATGTCAACAAAGCGCGACATCTTTTCCGCACCGATTATCATAATTCTTTCATGCATGCCGGCGGTGAAAAATCCGCGTGCGCAGTGCAGGGCATATATGTACCCCGTACATGCACCACGAACATCAAAAGCCGGCATATTGTTCGTTGCGCCCAATCGACCCGCAACCGTCACCGCAACAGACGGGAAATCCAATTCCGGTGTTGTTGTCGCGACGATTATCATATCGATATCATCAATTCCAATCTTTGCATTTTCCAACGCCGCGCGCGCCGCATTTGTTGCCATGTCAACGACAGTTTCATTTTCCGCCGCAAAGTGCCGCGCACGAATCCCGGTGCGTTCAACAATCCACGCGTCCGTCGTATCCATTACGCGTTCAAAGTCTGCGTTCGTCATGACGCGCGACGGTAAATAAGATCCATATCCGATAAGTTTGTTCCCCATTTAAAACTTCCAATTACGGTGCCTGGGTATTATACAGGTTTTAATATAACTTGCAATATCAAAATCAAAGATTAAAATACAATCTGTGTCCCCATAGTTCAATTGGATAGAACAAGTTCCTCCTAAGAATTAGATGTCGGTTCGATTCCGGCTGGGGATACCAAGATAATGGATGATACATGAAAAATCGTGCGTTGAAATATGGAATAATTGCGGGAATTTTGCCACACCTGTTTTGCTGTGTGCTGCCGGTGGTGTTGGGCTTGGTCGGTCTTGTTGCACCCGGTGTTGCCGACCACGAATTTATCCCGGAAAGTGCGGAAAAGTGGCTGTTTGTTTTTTCGGTTTTGATGCTTTTGCTGTCTTGGATTACATATTTCAACAATCGTAACTGCGATTGCAAACACTGCGACGAAACGCACCATCACCGCGTACAGATGATAATTTTAACCTGTATAACAATTCTTACAGTTGCGGGAATTGTCACACATTTGTTTTTGCATCACTAAAAATTTTACCACAAGCGCGTGCGTTTTTCAGGGCTAAGATACATTTTGTTTGCCGGTTTAACATCGAACACTTCGTACCATGCATCAATGTGCGGCAAAATTCCGTTCACGCGCCAACGATTCAATGAATGCTCGTTCGTTTTTGTTTGTACCAAAACCTGTTCATCACGTATGTTGCCCGCCCATGCACCCGCGTACGCGATAAAGAATCGCATATCCGGAGTCAGGTTTTCAACGGTTTCGGACGGTTTGCCAAAATTCTTGTATGCTGTATATGCAATTGTCACACCGCCATAGTCCGCCAAATTTTCACCAAGTGTAAATTCACCATTTGCATGTGTGTCGGGCGCAACCAAGATGTTATCAAAATATTTTCGCATAACATTTGCGCGTTCGGTAAATGCGTTTGAATCCGCGTCTGTCCACCAATCGCGCATATTTCCGTTTTCATCAAAGTGGCGACCGGAATCATCAAATCCATGTGTCATTTCGTGCCCAATTATCGCACCAATCGCGCCATAGTTAAATGCATCATCCGCATTCATATCAAAGAACGGGGGTTGCAAAATTCCCGCGGGAAAACAAATCTCGTTCGTGGTCGGGTCATAGTATGCGTTGATTGTATGCGCATTCATGTACCAAATGGTCGGATCTTTTTCTTTACCGATTTTCGCCATCCAAAAATCATCCTCGAATTTTGCAACCCGCATCATATTTTCAAACAGACTTTCATTTTCGTCCAATGTAAGTTTTGAATAATCGCGCCATTTGTCCGGATATCCAATCTTTGCATGAAAAGAATTTAATTTACGCAACGCATTTTCGCGCGTCGCATCCGACATCCAATCAAGTTTTTGAATGCGGGCGGCATATGCCCGACGCAGATTTTCAACCAATTCTTGCATGCGCAGTTTCGCCGCCGCCGGAAAATATTTCGCAACATAAAGCCGACCGATTTCTTCACCGATTGCACCATCAAGCATTCCGATTGCGCGCTTCCAACGAGGTTTTTGTTCGCGTTGTCCCGACATTTCGCGATTAAAGAAGTCAAAAGATATCGCATATGTGTCATCATCCAAAAGCGAATCAGCCGCCAAAATAACATGATATTTTAAATATGCTTTGATTAAATCGATGTCGGTATCGTTTATGATTTTTATTGATTCTTTGATGGCGTCCGGTTGCCCGACATCAATAAATTCTGCGGCATTTGCACCACGAAAATCAAAATATGTTTTCCAATCGAACCCATCATATTCGCGAACGAAATCTGCACGGGAAATTTTATGATAGTTTGCGTGTGGGTCGCGCAGTTTTTCTTTGGTAAAGAAAGACTTTGCCATGCGTTCTTCCAATGCATAGATTTTTTTCGCGTCCGCATTGATACCAAAGTTTTTCAATTGCTTTGCAATAAAATCGATATACTTTTTGCGGATTTCGCGCGTGCGTGCGTCGTCGTCAAAATAGTAATCGCGTGGCAAACCAATCCCCGATTGGTGTAAACTATAAATAAAATGTTCGCTGTCGCCTTCGTCAATGGCGACCGCGTCACCCCAAAATGTTGAAAAATACGCATGCCTTTTACCAAGGTATTCGGGTAAATCGGACTTTGATTTTATATCATCAATTTCATTAAAGTATTTTTTGACCGGTGCGGTTTTATCGGCGTTCAACCGGTTAGAATTCATTGCAATTTTATAAAGCATACCAATTTTTCCGTTATCATTTTCGGCAATTTCGCGCACACGATTCAGATTGGTTTCTTGTAAGACTTCAAATGCGCCATAGCGAACGTAATCATCAGGAATCGGATTTGCCGCACGCCAGCGCGATGTAGCAAAATCAAAAAAATCATTTGCCGGATTTAACGAAAAATCTAAATTATCTATATTTATACCGATACCCATTTTTTTACCCCCTTTGATTTGTATTGCAAATATCACCGCAAATACAACGGCAACGATTCCAAATATATTTAATAAAGTATGTCGCATTTCATTTCACCAGTTTTTCGATTAGACTGTCAAGAACCAAAATTCCCGCATTGGTTGCCGAAATTCGGTTATCAGATTTGAACTGTATCATATTTGGATTTGATTTTGCAAATTCTATATCAATTATTTTTTCGATTGTTTTATCAATTTTTACACCGCACCTTGTTCGCATGCCGGTTATAACCCTTTCGACTGCGCGTTCAGAACCGGATAAAGGTTTAAATAATTTGCCATTTCCCATTTCTTCGTACCAATTGCCGTCCATTAAAATTCGTCCCGCCGCGCCATCGCCGATTCCAATATACGGTTCACCATCCCAAACATTTGCATTATGCCGACATTCCATGCCAGGCACCGCATAGTTTGATACTTCGTACCGATTTAATTTTAATGTTCTTGAAATTGCGGCATACATTTTCGCCATTGTTTCGTTTGACGGCATTTGCAAATTCATCTTTCCAAAAGGTGTATTCGGTTCAATCGTCAATTCATACATTGAACAATGTGGTAACCCAATTCTATTTATTTCAATACAGGTGTTTATCACATCTTCGGTTGTTTCAAACGGCAAACCATAGATAAAATCCGCCGAAACATTTTTCATTTGCGACATTGCATCATCAATCAATCGTCGTGCATCATCGGCATTGTGTGCGCGTCCAAGAAACTTTAACTTTTCGTCATCAAAAGATTGCACACCAATAGAAATCCGATTGACCCCCGCATCACAGAATTCGCGCAAACGCACAGAATCCAAAGTTTTTGGGTTTGCTTCGATTGTAATTTCGGCATCGGGCAACAAATTGAAATTTTCGTGAATAGATTGTATTATCCTCGCAAAAATACTTGTTGGTAAAAGTGACGGTGTCCCCCCGCCGAAAAAAATTGTTGGCACCGAAATTTGCCCAAGCACATTATGCCAATGTTTTATTTCATGAATAATTTTTTCGGCGTATAAATCCCAATCAGGTTGTGCACATGCGCGCGAAAAAAATGCGCAGTAATTGCATTTTGAAATACAAAAAGGAACATGGATATAAAGGTTATGCGCAGTATTCATATTGCAACATATTACAACGGGGATCAAAATCTGCAATAAAAATATACACACGATAAAATAGTTGTTTACAAAATAAAGTCTATGTTATAATATCTTGGTGAAAGAGAAGTGATGAAAAGGGGAATAATATCTTTTCTGCCGGCGCTGTTGGTTCATTTTGCCGCTTTTGCGGTCAATGAAGGTGTGCCTGTTTATTATCAAGATCCCGCAAAGGTAAGCACTAATCAAGCAAAATATGGAAAGTATGCGGATACCGGTTATACAAAGTATATTGGAAAAACCGGCGAAAAACAGGTTGTTGGTACGCGGACATATTCGTACACAACGGAAAGACGCAATCGGCCGGTCCCAACCATTGAAGAATATGTTGAAAATATGACATATGCCGATGCGGGAATAATGACGGTAAATGGTGTTGGTATGGCACCGGAACAGGAACCATCAACATATCTTTATGGCGGATATTCGCGTCGATTTGCAAATTTTGATTTTAAAACGGGTGTGAATTCCATACTTGAATGGGACGATATGATTTTTAACGAGGTAAATGTTGGCGGTCGTCATACACTTTCGCTTGGCAATTTTGATATGTTTGCGTTTGCTGATTATTCTTATGGTAAAATGGAAAGCGGTGGTCTTTCCATGGACTATGACTTGGAACCATATGATTGGTCGGACCCGTCATACGGTATTTTCACGATTTCTATGGGTGGTCAATCTGGCGAATCGCACCATTTGCGTCTTGGTATCGGTGCAAAGCACATTTGGAACATTGGTGGATGGAAATTATCGCCGGTAATCGGATATGAAATTTTCAAGCATAATTTGGAAATGTCCGATCACCTTTACCCGAACCAGGGGATATATTTACCCCTTATGACGGATTTGGGCGAATATGTTTATGGCGACGAAGACGGAAATTATTATTCTTTGCCGATTGATGTGATACCGCCCGATACCTGGTACCAGGTATGTATGGGGCCCGAAGATATCAAGGTTGTGGCACAAAACGGTGCTTCTTCGGGGTATGTAACATACCTTGGCGAAGTTTTAATAACCGAAGATTATAATTCATCTATGGGTGATATACCGTGGGGCGTGTATGAAGGTGACTGTGTAATTATCGGTGGCGACGGCCCGATACGGGTTGGCGGGACCACACATATTTACAATACGACATGGAGTGGATTCTATGTAGGGTTGGAAATAGAAAAACAAATGACACTTGCTGACAAGTTGCGCTTTTATTTCCAGGTTGGTATGCCAAAGTATTCATCCGAAGGTATTTGGCCGAACCGGACCGATTGGCAACAAAACCCAAGTTTCCTTGACGAAGGAACCAACGATTCGTACACGTATGCCGCCGAATTGGAATATAATGTTCGTCTTGCGTCGCGGTTGCACTTGGCGTTAAAGGTTGATACAAATTTCTTTCATGTTGGGAAAATTCCCGGAAAACTTTACGTGGCGGAATATACAGAATTTGTAATTGATGAAAACGGACAATACGCGGTTGATGAAAACGGGTTCCCATACTTGCAAACGGTTCCCGCACATACCGAAGATGTAAGCGAAGCGTTAAAGTCCGCGGATTGGCAATCCTTTGGTGTGCATTTGGGTATAAAGTACGCTTTCTAATGGTTGGGAAATAGTCGTGTTTCGTATAGGTAAGTTTTTTATAAGTTTGCTTTTTTGCATAACCGTTCGAACGGTTTTTGCGGACACTGGTGACTTTGATATTGACCGTTGGAATACTATAATGGATAACGTGCGTTCACGTGCGGTTGCGATGCATATTTCTGAATCAACAATAAACGATACATTGCGTTCGCCCGCATTCATACCATCTATTGTGAAAAGTGATAGAAATCAATCTGAATTCAAATTGACTTTACAAGAATATTTGGACAGAACCGTAAATTCTACGCGTGTTGCGCGTGGTCGCGAAATGCGGAATAAATATCCTACACTTTTGTCATACGTGGAAAATACATATGGTTTGCCCCCGCATGTTATTTTGGCATTTTGGGGCATGGAATCAAACTATGGCGAAGTAAAATCGCGTCATCGTTTGGTTGATGCGTTCTTTACACTTATTTACGACGGTCGGCGCGAAAAGTTTTTTAGTGACCAGTTATTGGCGCTGATGAAAATTGCGGATAAAAATTCGTTGGATATAAACAAAATAAGGGGCAGTTGGGCGGGCGCCATGGGTCATTTCCAATTTATTCCAACAACACTTGAAACATATGGTGTTGACGGCAATGGCGATGGTCGGATTGATATTATAAACAATGTCGCCGATGCGATGGCCAGTGCGGGAAATTACCTTGGTAAACTTGGGTGGAATAAAAATGAGAAAATTGCGCGCCGCGTAATTTTACCGGCGGATTTTGATACTTCTTTGCTTGACGGCAAAACCAAGAAAACATTGGATGAATGGGCAAAGATGGGTGTTTTGAACCCCGATGGAACGGCAATACCAAATGGCGACATGGTTGCGGGTTTAATCGCCGATGTGGCAAATTTGCCAGAAATATCGGAAACGGGCGACAATCCGGATTCCGATGTTGCTCCGCGTCCGGTAATCAAGGCGTATTTGGTGTATCCAAATTTCTATCGCATAAAGAAATGGAATAATTCAAATTGGTACGCGGTTGCGATTGCCGAACTTGCCGATAAATTGAAATAGTTTTCTTCTGTTCCTCAGAAAATAAAAAGATTGCACCGACGGCTTTTGTTTGGTATTCTTTACTTATTGACTTAGTAAAAAGGAAATAAACGATGGCTATCAAAGTTCGTGATTTCGAAGTGCGCTTGACGCATAACAAAGAAGAACGTCGCATGGTGCGCCAGTTACGCTATGACGTATTCGTCGCCGAAGAAGGTGCAAGTGCCACCGATGAACAAAACGAATTGCACGAAGAATTTGATGAATTTGATAAATTCGCTGAATATATGGCGGTCTTTCATAATGGTAAAATTGTTGGCACATACCGCATTATCGATAAAAAGGCGGCGGATAAAATGGGCGGTTTTTATACCGAAACGGAATTTAATATATCCAAGATAAAAAAGGCGTCTGATAATATCGCGGAAATGTCGCGCGCATGTGTTGCACGCGAATACCGCGAAAACGCGTTGGTTATGCGGATGCTTTGGGCAGGGCTTAGTGAATATGTTTTACGTCGTCGCATTGCGGTTTTATTTGGTGTCGCGTCTTGGGTCGGGCAAAAACCTGTGGAATCGGCACAGGCGATATCTTATTTGTATTACAATTATCTGTCTCCACTGCGTTTGCGCGCCCGCGTGATGCCGGAAAACTTTGCCGATGGTGTGGACCAACGCATGGCACAGATGAATATATTACCACGCGCCTTTGTTGATGAAGAAATCGCAAAAAAACAAATGACCCCTCTTATCAAGGGGTATCTGCGTATGGGTGCAACTTTTGGCCAGGGTGTGTTTATTGATAAACCGTTCAATACATACGATGTCTTTGTTATGATGCAAACGAAAAATATGGATGCCGCGTATCAAAAGCATTTCTATGGTCGCGAAAACGCACTTGAACATTTGGATGTAAAGCGTCGGCCTATTCAAACACTTGGTAAGATAATGTTGTTGCCGATAACTGGGTCAATAAATATGCTTGGCGCGTTTTTTGAATTCTTGCTGCGTGAAGATGCGGCGGACGCGGAATTCATCGATGAATCACAGGTGACGGACGAAGAAGAATAAAATGTCAAAGGTCAGGAAACAAAATCTTTTTAACACAATAACTGGTTCGTTGCGTTTTGTCGCTTTTTGGCTGATGGTTGTGTTACAGTTGCCGATAATTTTATTTTTGCCGGCGCGAAAAAAAATAACCGTAAAGTATATGTCGGTGTTTATGCGTATTTTCCTTTGGATTGCAAATGTTAAAATCGTAAAGCATGGCACAATGTCGAAAAAACGTCCGTTATTGGTTGCGGGCAATCATATTTCCGTATTTGAAATTGCAACTTTCCCGGTCATGTTTGGGGGAAGTTTTATTTCTAAAAACGATGTTCGTAATTGGCCACTGGTTGGGTGGATTGCGAACAAGTTCGGTGTTGTGTTCATCGACCGCCGTCCGTCCCACGCGATGGAGGTATTAAACCAGGTTCAAAATGAAATTGCGACAATCGATTGGCCACTTTATGTTTTCCCCGAAGGAACAACAACAAATGGCGCATATGTCAAAGAATTCAAAAGTCCACTTTTCAATGTCGCCGAAGGCACGGATTTAACGGTTCAACCGGTTGTTATTCAATATTGCCATCATGACGGCACACCGATAAGTGATGCGGATCTAGCGGAACATTATGCGTACTTTGATAACGCGAAACAGACCCAAGGTCCAAAATGTTCCCGCGAACGCAGCGCATTTGGTCAAATCTTTCACATAATGGTTTTGGGCGGATTTCGCGTAAATGTCTATATGTTGCCACCACCGCCTTTGGCGGGAAAAACACGAAAAGAAATTGCGGAAATAATGCATGAAATAATTTCAAATAAATACATGGAACTTAAAAAGGTAATAAAAAATGAGAATTGAAAAATTATGCGTAAAAAGACAAATTGGTGATGTCGCCGGTGCAACAACGCGCGGACACAAAATGGCAATAAAGGGCGGGTATATATATCAAACTTTCCAAGGTGGATATACACTTACACCGACCGGTTGGCGCGTGGTTCATAACATTGAAAAAATTATACGCGATGAAATGGATAAAATCGATGGTCAAGAAATCTTGATGCCCGTTGTTTGCACTGCGGATTTGTGGCGTGAAACGGGACGCTATGATGCGATGGCGGTGCTTGCAAAGTTCAAAGGTTCATCTGGTGCGGATTATGTAATATGTCCCACGCATGAAGAGGTTGTAACGGATTATGCGCGTTCGGTGACCACTTCGTATCGTCAGTTGCCGTTTATGCTGTATCAGATTCAAACAAAGTTTCGCGATGAATTGCGCGTGCGTGCTGGGTTGATTCGAACACGTGAATTTATCATGAAGGACGGCTATTCTTTCCATGAAACCCAGGAAGATTTGGAACGTTATTACAAACTTTGTTTTGACGCGTACTATCGCATATTCCATCGCTGTGGCTTAAAGAACGTCATTGATGTTATGTCGTCCACCGGCGATATGGGCGGTGCGGTCGCGCACGAATTCCAATTGGTCAACGAAATGGGTGAAGATACACTGTATGTTTGCGATTGTGGTTTTCGCGCAAATAAAGAATTGGAAGATCGCGATTCAACACTTTGTCCAAAGTGCGGCAAGCAAATGAAAAAAATTCGCGGTATCGAGGTTGGAAATATATTCCAACTTGGCAAAAAGTATACTGATTCCATGCACATGACATATACCGCGGCGGACGGAACGGAAAAGACGCCGATTATGGGATGCTATGGCATTGGTGTTGGTCGCACGATGGCGGCTGTTTTGGAAGAAAGTGCGGACGACAACGGGCCAATTTGGAACATGGAAACCGCGCCTTTTGCGGTCGAAGTTATCGGGCTTGTTGATAAAGAAAATAAAACTTTTGGGGTGGCGGAAAAAATCTATAATGATTTGAAAAGTGCCGATATAGAGGTTTTATTGGATAATCGCGACATTCGTGCGGGTGAAAAATTTGCAGACGCGGATTTAATCGCGGCGCCAATTCGCTTGATTGTGTCGGAAAAAACACTTGCCCGTAATGCGATAGAGGTTAAATATCGTGTGAACGATTTTGATACATCACAGTTACCAACCGAATTCAAAATCGAAACATGTATTGCCGATGTTGAAAAGACGATAAAAACACTTTTGCACAAGTAAAGAACCGGGCGCATTCGCGCCCGTTTCACTAACCACTTACACTAACCACTATTTCCCAAATTTCCCGCTGCGTGGAAAGCCGACCGGAATTGTGCGACCCTGGGTTGCGCGTTTGCCCGTCCATGGTTTCCAATCGTCAAGTTTTGTTGTCCCGCGACCCGTTGTCCAACCGAACCCGTCCGCCACGTCAAAGAACATAACATCCAAAACATATGTTCGTTCGGCATTGTATTTTTGCAAAATCACACCCTTGCCACGAACCATTTCCGGAATCTCTGCCGTTGCAAAAATCAAAATTTTATCGTTTGATCCCGAAAGCGCCACCATGTCACCCGTAACCCGCACACAGAAACTTGCCGGATTACCGTCGTCAACATTCATAACCTGTTTCCCGGTGCGCGTCTGTGCCAAACAGTTTTCGCCCGCGATAATGAAACCGTTTCCATGTCGCGACACCAATAAATACTTTGCCGCGGTATCCAATACAAACGCGTTGACAATAACTTCGTCCGCGCCGATGTCCGCCATCATGCGCACCGATTCCCCAAATCCGCGTGCCGATGGTAAATCGTTCGCGGCAAGTGTGAACATGCGACCCGACGACCCGAAAAGGTTTATTTTATCGGTGGACATCGCGTGGAAAGCAAATTGCAACTCGTCACCTTCTTTGAATTTCAAATCCAGTGCGCCCAAATCCATATGTCCCCGCGCCGCGCGTATCCAACCCATGGTCGAAAGAATTATCGTCAATGGTTCTTTTTCAATAAACTCTTCGGCATTGACGGTGATTTCTTCGGTTTGTGCCGCCCAAGTCGTGCGTCGCCGCCCAAGCGCGGTTTTTTTATCATATTGCTTTTTAATATCGGCAAACCACGCCTTTATTTGATTGTTTTGAATTTCTTCGTCTTGCAACAAAGCGACCAGTTGTTCCCGTTCCGCGCGCAGGTTTTTGTCTTCGCGCCGGATTTCCATTTCTTCGAGTTTTCGCAACGCACGCAGGCGCGTATTTAAAATAGATTCAACCTGGATCTCCGAAAGTTGAAATTCCGCCATCAATACCGCTTTTGGATCATCTTCGGTTCGTATGATTTCAATCACGCGGTCCAAATTCAGATACACAACCAGCAAGCCACCCAAAATTTCCAACCGCCGGTCAATGTTTGCCAATCTCCACCGCGACCGCCGACAAAGAACCTTTTTTTGATGCGCGATAAATTCAAGTAAAACATCGCGAATGCCCATAACGCGTGGCGCACCGTTGGAATCGATAACATTAAAGTTCATGTTAAATTTATATTCCAAATCGGTCAGTGCAAACTAATGCGCCATCATTTTGTCCGCGGGCACATTACGACTTTTTGGTGTAATCACAATGCGAACATCGGTTGTTGATTCATCAACAATGTCATCAACCAACGGCAATTTTTTCGCGTCAATCATTTCGCCGATTTGTTCGACCAACTTGGACTTTATGATTCCGTACGGGATTTCGGTAATTACAATCTGGTACCCGCCACGGTCCAATTCTTCGATTTCATAGCGTGCGCGAATACGAAATGCGCCCTTGCCAGTATCATAGTTTTTAACAATCGTATCAAAATCATCAATCAACACACCACCAGTTGGGAAATCCGGCCCGACCATTTTTTTCATAACCTGGGCGGTTGTAGATTCCGGTTTGTCCACCATTAATGTCAATGCATCGCAAACCTCTGCAACATTGTGTGTCGGGATATTCGTTGCCATACCAACCGCGATACCCATGCCACCGTTCGCAAGCAAGTTTGGAAACGCGCCCGGCATAACCACCGGTTCAACCGTCGTGCCGTCAAAATTCGGCATCATATCGACACTGTCTTCGTCAATGCCGTCCATAATCAGCATTGCCGCATCGGTCATTTTGGATTCAGTGTAACGGTATGCCGCCTGGGGGTCGCCGTCAATGTTTCCAAAGTTCCCCTGGCCATCAATCAATGGATAACGTACGGAAAAATCCTGGGCAAGTCTGACCATCGCGTCATAGACCGACGAATCGCCATGCGGGTGATAGTGTCCCAAAACATCGCCAACAACCGTTGCACACTTGCGAAAAGCCGCCGCGGGCGATAACTTTTGCCGTAACATAGAATATAAAATGCGGCGATGTACAGGCTTTAACCCATCGCGCACATCGGGCAGGGCGCGCGACACAATCGTACTGACCGCATACGACAAATACCGCGTGGAAAGCGCATCCGCCAATTGCTGTGAATCAATTCTTTCGACTATTTCTTTACTCATAACGACATGAAACATAGAACATTTGAAAAAAAATAACAACCAAAAAACGCGAATTATTCGGCGATTTTATTTTTGATTTCGCGGATTCGCGCCAAAATTTCCCGCAAATCTGCATCGGTCACACTTGGTGCGGGTTTATTACGCAATTCGTCCGCCAAAACGATACAAACGGTGGCAAGCAATGAAGTTTCCGGCAAAGGTCCAATTTTATCCAAAATTTCCCGTGCGCGTGCGTCAACCATTTGCCCCAGTTCCACCAGGCGACCTTCTTGCCCGTCTTCACAGCCCATAGGGTAATTTTTATTCACAATCGGTATTGAAACAACACTCATGCCAATTTCCTTAGTAAATCGACAGATTGGTCGATAAGTTCGGTTGCCCGCGCGTTTTTTGCACGCAGATTTCGCACCTGTTGCGTTAAAATCGCAACCTCAAGGTCGGTTTGTTTGCCGGCATCAACCGCCGTCGCGCGCAGACGCGTCGCGGCATCTTCTAGTCTTGATAATTCCTGAAAAATCTGTTCCCTTATATCCGACATGTTGG
>JAZLCM010000015.1:0-15065 GCA_045614245.1 Candidatus Enterousia sp. | reverse complement strand
GCATCCGATTTATCAGAATACGGATACAATGTTTTTATACGCAAAGAATCATCCAAATATCCAACCAGCTTTGCACGCACAAGGTTATATTTTTCAACTGTGTCTGTGTCGTCTTCCTTGAACTTTTTATTTTTTATATTTTTATCCGCCAATTTTTCGCGAACATTTTTTAACCGTTCCGCAGTTACGGGGTGATTGATAGAATTTTTATTCACGCGCGATTCCAACGGAGATGTCATTTCATTCATTTGTGTAAAAATTTCAACAAATCCATTTGGATTATATCCCGCATCAACCATAAGGTTAAAGCCAAAATCATCAGCAACGCGTTCTTCGTCGCGTGAAAAAGACAACAAAGATTGTCGCGCCACACCGGTTGCGCCCGCCATAACACCGGCGCCAAGTGATGGATTACCCCCAAGCACCATAAGACCGATACCCAATGCTTGAATCAACATTGCGCGTCGCATTTCCGATTCCATTTGCGCCGACATTTGCGCCATATGTCCGCCCAATGTATGTCCCAATTCGTGTGCAACAACCGCCCGCAAAGCATTCGGTGTCGTCACACGTTTAAGAAGTCCGGTATAGATATAAATATCTTCGCCCCCAATAACAAACGCGTTAAAAGAATCATTATCAACAAGGTATATATGCATGCGGTTTGGCGAAATCTTTGCCGCCGTTGCAAGTGGCGTAACCAATTCCGCAAGTACAGATTCAACCTCGGTATCATTTATAAGTGATTCAGCACGTGCCGGCACAACAAGTAAAACCGCAAAGATTATTGTTAAAAGTTTTCTCATTAAACACCTATCTTTAATTTGCGATCAAATATAAACATTAAATCATCAACCCATGGTTCATTCGTCACCATATCGGATGCCGCACGCGACGCCAATTTGAATAAATCCCTATGATTACGATAATCCACAAAGTGATAATTTATCCATCCCGATTGCCGCGTGCCCAATAATTCACCCACACCGCGCATCATTAAATCTTGTTCGGCAATCGCAAACCCGTCATCTGTTTCGGTCAAAACATCAAGGCGTTTAACCCCATCGGGCGATATATTATCACCATAAAGCAAAATACAAAAAGACTGTGCCGAACCGCGCCCAACACGCCCACGCAATTGGTGCAATGCCGCGAGTCCAAATCGTTCCGCGTTTTCAATTACAATTATTGTCGCATCGGGAACATCGATTCCAACCTCTATGACCGTTGTTGCAACAAGTATTTTTATATCTGAATCTGGGCGTGCGAATTCCGCCATAACTTTGTCGCGTTCATCTTTGGACATTTGTCCATGCACAAGTCCGACACAGGTAAAAAATTGTTTCAATTCATTATAACGATGTTCGGCGGCGGTCGCATCAGACTCTTCGGAATCAACAACCAACGGACAAACCCAAAATACCTTTGCACCACCAACCACCTGAACCCGCAGGCGGTCAATCAATGCGCCAATCCGCGAAAGTGGCAACTTGGTCGTTTTAATTGGCATGCGCCCGGCGGGCTTTTCATTTATAATCGAAACATCCATGTCGCCGTAAATCGTCATCGATAATGTTCGCGGAATGGGCGTCGCGGAAAGTGCCAACACATCGGGATTTTTGCCCTTGGCACGCAAAGCCTCACGCTGGGCGACACCAAAGCGATGTTGTTCATCAATTATGACCAAACCCAAATCTTTATATTCCACATCATCGGAAAAAAGCGCATGCGTTCCAACGACCAATCGTGTGCGTCCCGACCGCAATGAAATCAATTTTTCACGCCGCGCGACGCCTTTGTCACGACCGGTTAAAATGTCGCATACCAAACCCAACTTATCACAAAGCGGTTTTAATTTTGCGTAATGTTGTCCCGCCAACGTATCGGTTGGTGCAAGCAACGCCGTCTGTGCGCCGAATTCCGCCATCATAACCACCCCCGCCATCGCAACCATGGTTTTGCCACAACCAACGTCACCTTGGACAAGGCGCATCATTGGAAAATCAGCCGCTATATCGTGCGCGATTTCATCAACCGCGCGCCTTTGCGCCCCCGTCAAATCAAAAGGCAAAGATTCATAAAACCGCGATAGCAAATCATATTTCTTGGCACGTGGCGTGCGCCGATGTCGTGCGTCTTGGCGGTTGCGGCGGTTGACGGCAATCGCCGCCTGGTGCGCCACTAATTCAAAGTACGCCAATTTCACAATCGTATCAGACATAGATTGTAATTCATCATTACTTTGTGCAAAGTGCGCACTGCGCAGCGCATCAAAGAATTCGATAATATGTTCATCTTCACCAACAATTTTATCCGGCAACGCGGCAAAAATTTGGTCACGAATGTTTGCAAAAGTTTTTTGCGTGATACCTTCGCCCGAACGATAAATCGCCTGGATCTTTGGTATTTTGTCGGCGTTTTGAACTTCTTCGATAAATTCAGGGTGATTTATGGTCGGTGTCGCGCCCTGCTCTAGTTTACCGCTTATCATGCGCCATTCGCCAATCGGCAACTTTTTCAGCCAATAATCCAAAAAGTTCGAATTAAAGAATTGAATTATTACCGTTTGCCCAACTTTATCAACACAAATAATACGCGTAGGCGCCCGCCGGCGACCAAATGTGCGTCCGATTTTATGCGACTTTACACGCACCATGGTCGTAACAATTTCGCCGGGCATAGCGGTCGCGACACTGTCGATTATGCCACGTTCTTTGACATAGACGGGAATATGCAACAGGAAATCCAAAATCCGCCGATTACCCAGCAAATCAAAGAACCGCGCCGCCAAAACCGACCCAACCCCGCGAATAAATTGCAGGTCCGTCGTCAGAAAATCGAACAATTCTTTTTTCATATACGATAAAAATACAAGATTTCCCAACCCCAAGGCAAGGGAAAAGAAATAGAGCCAAATTTAAGAAACTTTCGAATCCTTTGGCGTAAAGCGTTGACGGATTTATCACACGAAGTTTTAACAGAGTGTGATGACCGGATTGCTTCGCCAAAGCCGCGGCATTCCGTTTTGCATCGCGTCAAATCCGCCAAATCGCGGCTTTGCCGACGGCAAAGACGGATGGGGCCCCGGATTTGGTACAGTTCTACCGGAACACGTTCAGCAAGTCATTGATTTGTCGGGTTTGTTGAATGAGATAACAATAGATGTTCAAATTTTTTAATAAAAAAACACCGCCATTTGGCAGTGATGTTCTTGAATAAGTATTAACACTATATTTTTCTGCCTCCATTAAATATGTTTCTTACTGGAAAAAACTTATTAACGGCATCCTTAAACCGATTTTTCTTTTGAGCATTTATAAGAAGTTTTTTTATTTCATCAGTTTTAGCATAATCCAAAGCTCTTTTTCCGTCCATACTTTCTGCACGTAAGTCTGCACCATACTTAAGTAATAATTTTACGGGTTTGGGGTCTTTTGTGTGTTCACTTAGCCTAACAGCACCCATCAAAACTGTATCGCCATCTACTGTTGTGTTAACATCCGCACCAGCCTTAAGCAACAACTTCATCTGTTCCAAGCAATCCTCTTTTAACAGGCTTAACTTCAAAGCTGTATAGCCAAATCTGTCCTTGGCATCAACATCAGCCCCCGCTTCAATAAGTGCTTTGACTATTTCTGACGTCTTTGCTTCCATTAAAGGTGTAATACCATCAGCATCTTTTTCATTAACATCTGCTCCAGCAGCAATCCATTCTTTTACTTTTGCTAAATCGCCTTTCTTAGCCGCCGAACGTAATTCTATATTCATGTGCATAGTTCTTACTCTCTTTGATAGTCCTAATTGCACATGAATTGTAGTGCAATGGCAAAAAAAGTCAAGTTTTAAAAATACCGGTCTCTTATATAAATAAGCATTCATAAAAAATTGCTTGATTTTATTTCCTGATCCGGCAAAGACGGATGGGGCGGATTTATCATACGAAGTTTTAACGAAGTGTGATGACTGGATTGCTTCGCCAATATTGAAACATCCACCTTTGCAAAATGCTACGGTGGACCGGCATACTCCGTCTGCCTTGTTTCAACATTTCAAACCGGCTAACTCCTGCGGTTCTCATCCGAACCGCCGGTACATTAAAAATAAAACGCGCCCGTAGCGCATTTAATTTTTAATGGGGCGGATGACCGGATTCGAACCGGCGACATTCGGTACCACAAACCGACGCTCTAACCAGCTGAGCTACATCCGCCATATGCGAAACGCAGTGTATCATAAAATATCCTTTTTTCAAGATTTTTCTTTAAATTGACAAAAAAACTTTTATAATACCCGCAAAACAAAGAAAAAAGGACACAATATGGAACAACTTATTAGCATGTACGCCGCATTACAGAAATATCCGGTCATGGTGTCATATCCCGATGGACAAGTTTACGCCAATGACTTTAATTATAGTCATGGTTATGACCACGATTTTGTAACTATTTATACTTTTGGACCTTACAAACTTGAACATACCAAAGTGGCACGTAACAAAGAATTTATCAATGGCTATAGCGAAGAGATGATATTCACCGAACCCGGGACAACCTTTTATATACCGGTGCTTGTTAGAAAGCGTTTATTTGGACTTGATAGGGATTATGTTAATTTGTCTAAGGCTATCAAGACCAAAGCAAATGGGAAAGAATTTAAAAATCCATTTGAAAAAACTATTAACGACAGTATACACGAACTTCAATTTTATTTAACGGAATTAGGAAACACCCATTGCGAAATAATGGGATATGATGAAATCCAAGGAACCATAAAGCAATTAGACACAATGAAACATCGCCTGTTGCAAACGCAAAACATAAATTATGCGGAACAGAATAAGGTAAAATAAAAATTCACCGCCCATTTGGGCGGTGTCGTTTATTTATAATACTCTTCTGGTTGACGCCAATAAACGCGTTGTAATTTTTTAACATCGACTTCTTCGGGTGTTTCCCTATTTTTGTATCGCCTGTCCAATATGGTTGCGACTGTATCACGTGCTTTCTCGAAATTCTTTTTACTGGTACGCGCCGTGATACGGGCTTTTTCCGCCGCATTGAACGCTATAGATTTTGTAAACTCTAAAATTTGATTTATCTTGTCTTGCAAATTTTGTTTTTGGTCTTCCTGTTGCAAAATCAATTGTTCTTGGCTTTTCAAAAGTCTTATCAAATCTGTTTTGCTCATCATTGATTGTTTATCATATTCAGCCGCAATTCTTTCAAGCAAATTTTTTAATTTTTCAATAGAAACTGTCGGTGTGTACCCACGGACAAAACCGATTTGCCTTTCTGTTTCTTGGGAAATATCACGATGCAAGACATCCGACAATTCAAGGGGATCATCTGCGGACAAGATTTTATTTAAATCGTCCAAGACTTTTATTGTTCGCAAATCTGAACCGCCCAAACATCCCCGAACCGCCGGCAGGTACATATCCTTTAAAAGCCTAATTTCTTCAAATGCGGGACCAATCATCATTTGCATATCCTCTCTTTCCATATTTCACTCCTTTTGTTTTCTGTGGATATTATATCACAGATTTGATATTTTCCCAAAGAAAAATCGCCGCGACTTGCGGCGATTTTTTATTTCTTTATCTTTACAATCTTTTTCAGTTTCTTTAAACCCTTGGCCATGTCGCTTTCTTCGGCGGGCTTTATTTCGCCGGGTTCCAAGGTTGAACAGCAATGTGGGCACTTTGTTGCGGTTATATCGACCGTTTGTTTGCAATATGGACATGCGCGTGTGGTCACCGCCTTTTTGCTTTTCATCTTGTTGACGGTACGCACAATCAAAAACGCCGCGAACATAGTGATAATAAAACTTATTACCGTATTCAAAAACACACCAATGTTCAATGTAGTTGCACCGGCGGCCTGGGCTTCGGCGATTGTGTTGAAACTTTGTCCCGCGCCACCCGAAAGCACAAAGAACCATTGTGAAAAATCAACGCCACCAATCAACAGCCCAATCGGCGGCATAATCACATCGGCGACAAGTGAATTCACCACCGCGGTCATGACCGACCCAACGATGATACCAATCGCCATATCGATTGCGTTACCGCGTTCCGCAAAATTGCGAAATTCCTTTAAAAAACTAGCCATTTTTATTTTCCTTTTGGTTGATATGTTCATGCAATGCGTCCAAAACCGTTCCAAGCGTTTTGCGCAAATTTTCGTCAAAAGTTTCAACGGTTATGTTTGCCATCGCATATGTGTTATACCGCTCTGCAATCAATTGGGCAAGGATTTTTTTACTATCGGTATGCAAAAGTTGTGGGCGCGTATTTCTAAATTGCGTGCGTTTGACCAATAAATCAAGGTCGGCCTTTAACCATATACTTATCGCATCACTTAAAACCTTGTCGCGAATTTCGGGCGTGATAAAAGCGCCTTCGCCGGTGGATAAAACCTTGACCCGCGGTTCAGAATCCAATAATCGGCAAACAACGCGCTGTTCTACGCGTCGAAATTCCTTTTCGCCGTACATTGCAAAGATGTCAACAACACTGCACCCGGCGGCGCGTTCGATTTCTTTGTCCGAATCGACGAACGGCACACCCAAATGATGCGCCAATGCGCGCCCAACACTGGTTTTGCCCGCCCCCATAAGGCCGACCATGACAATCGGCTTTTCTAAATTTAATTCTTTTTTCATGAACGATATATTAAATAATTTTTGCCGAACTAACAATAAAAACTTTTTTATAGTGATTTTCGTGGTATAATAGGGCTAAGAATGAAAATGGAGAAAATTTATGAAAATACAGTACGCTTTGATGGGAATTTTAGTAAGTTCTGTGGCACATTCTGCGGATTTTGGGCTTTATGCAAATGCGGTGTCGGCGCGTAATATCGCCACCGCCCAGCATGAAATTTCAAATCGTGTTTTTATGCCTATGCATGGAATATCGACCGCAACAATTAAAAAGACGGTCACAGACACACCAAAATACGAACCAAATGATGTCGATGACTACGGCGAAATGATTTATTACGGCGAATTCGGCGATGACACCGGCGTGTTACCACTTGTTACCGGGCGCAGTGGCGGTGAAAACGGCGATGAATACTTTCGCGTTGGGTGGCAACATTTTTCAGACAATGTAGAATTTAAATCAAACCCGCATTTAGAAAGCACTTCTGATTTGGCTTTTGTTGCGTACGGAAATGAATTTGATGCATCGCGAATTGAATTCTTTGGCGGATATTCCGGCGCCCATGCAAAGGCGGATGCGTTGGATATTGACACCGACGGCGCATTTATTGGCGCATCGTTTGGTAAAAAGTTCGGCGGATTGGAATTGGCGGCAATGGCGGATTTTGGTATTGCCTTTAACGATGTTAAATCGGCGGTTTATGGTGATGATTTCAATAATTTCTATATCGGAATCATGGCGAACGTCGCGTATGAATACGGCTTTGATAACGATGTTTTCTTGCGGCCTGCGTTGCGCGCCGGTTATACTTTGGTCAATTCTGCGAATTATATTTCCCAAAATGGGGACAATGTGTCCAATAAAGACTTTGGTTTCTTTGAATTATCCCCAATGTTGGATATTTTCGGAAATGTTGGGGATGGGCTTTCACTGGGCGCGCATGTTGGATATATAATGCACTTTGCGAACGGTGGCGAAGCATCAGTGAATTATGTCGCTTTGCCGGAATTGAAAATAAACAACTATTTTGAATACGGAATCGCACTGTCACAAAGCATTGATAATTTTATGTTAAGCATAAACCTTGGGCGTCACGAAGGCGCACGAAATGGTTGGAATGGTGGTGCAGAATTCAAATATATGTTCTAAGGTTATTTTGTATTCTGATATTTTAAAGTGTAAATTTAACCCGCCATCGGGCGGGTAAAATTTATGGCGGATGGTGAGGGATTTGAACCCCCGAAGGTCTTATTTCATACCTTGTCCGATTTCAAGTCGGATGCATTCAACCGCTCTGCCAACCATCCTTGATTCTCCGCCGTATATTACACTATTTTTTCAAAAACGCAAACATTTTAAGTTTTTCCCAAAAAATTCGCCAAAAATAAATGTCTTTACACCGGTGGAATAAGTATCTATAATCAAACCGCTATGAAAAAAATTATTAATTCTATTAAAAAATTTATTCACGGCGACCCGAAAAACGGTCGCATAAAGTGGTCACTTTATACGCGGATTTGGCGTGAAATCGGCTTTCCACAATTAAAGTGGATTATCGCCGGCGTTATTGCGACAATCTGTGCCGCGGGTGCCGAAGGTTATACAATCACACTTGTTCAGCGCGTAATTGACCAGGCATTTATCGAAAAAAACATGGGTTCGACATATATTTTCGGTCTTTTGATTATTGCGGCGTTCGCCGCCAAGGGCGCATTTCGTTATGCGCAAACTTTACTGATGTCCAAGGCGGGTCTGAACGCCAGCGCCATGTTGCAAAAGCGGATTTACAATCACATGATTCGCATGGATATCGCCGGTTTCTTTGGCGAAGGAATTGGTAAGCATTTGAATTACTTTTGGGTCCAGGCGGGCGCGGTTTTGAACTTGGTCACCGGCACGGTGGTCAAGGTTGTCCAAGAAATTGCGACACTTATCATCACATTGGGGCTTATGATTTACTATGCACCACAAATGTGCGCGGTTTTGTTGTTCTTGGTGCCGGCGATTGTTTTGCCGATGGTTGCGATTATGCGTCGCCGGCGGAAATTGTCGCGGCAATCTTTTGGAATTGCGAACGATGTGTCCCAACATTTGAATCAAACACTGCGCGGGATTAAAACGATTCAGGCGTTCGCCACCGAAGAAACTGAATCTAAACGCTTTGCAAATGTGTTGAATAATTCAATGGTGAATTCGTACAAAAGTGCCCAGGCAAACGGTCTTCAATCCCCATTGTTGGAGGTTATGATTTCCATCGGTCTGTGTTTGGCAATGATTTTGGGTGGGCATTTTATTGTAACTGGCGCGATTACAACCGGTGATTTTACGGCGTTTCTGCTTGCGCTTACCGCCGCGTATAAGCCCGCAAAATCGATTACCGGAACCGGCGACACGATACAGCATGGTTTGCTTGCCGCAGAGGTTTTGTTTGATTTCTTGGACACAAAGCCCACAATTCGCGATGCCAAGGGTGCCGCGACTTTGCGTGCGGTGCGACCATCAATTGAATTTAAAAATGTAAAGTTTTCATATGTTCCCGAAGAACCGGTTTTACGCAACATCAACTTGCATGTGCCGGCGGGCAAGGTTTGCGCACTTGTCGGGCCAAGTGGCGGGGGCAAGACAACTATGTTTAATTTGATTGAACGTTTTTATGACCCGGACGAAGGTATCATTGCAATAAACGGTACGGACATAAAGAAATATACTTTGAATTCATTGCGCAAGAATATATCAGAGGTTTCACAAGATGTATTTTTGTTTAATGACACCATAGAGGCAAACATTAAATATGGCGCGCCAAAAGCGTCGCATGATGCGGTTGTTGCGGCGGCGCGCGCGGCAAACGCGCATGATTTTATTACCGCCTTTCCGCACGGATACGAAACATCGGTTGGCGAAGGTGGTTCGTTGCTGTCGGGTGGGCAAAAACAACGCATTGCGATTGCGCGCGCGATATTGAAAGATTCGCCGATACTGTTACTGGACGAAGCGACATCCGCACTGGATACCAAGAGCGAGAAATTGATTCAAGAGGCTTTACGCGACCTGATGCGCGGGCGGACAACTTTTGTTATCGCACACCGGCTTTCTACGATTTTTGACGCCGATATTATCTGCGTTATCAAAGACGGCGAAATTATCGAACAAGGAACCGATGAAGAATTGGTCAAACTTGGCGGTGAATACAAAAAACTGCGCGATATTCAGGTGAAGAGTAAGAAATAGTGAAATGTGTTAGTGATTAGTGCTAAGTTCCTGATCAACTATTTTGATATTGATTTTCAATTTGTGCTATTTTGCGTATCACCGTTTTTTTATTCACTTCTTTCGTCGCTTTGTTTAACAAGATTTTCTTTGCTGTCTTGCTACCTAAAAAGACTTTTTTCATTTTTTCATAGCTGTTTATTTTATCGTATTCTTCTGGTGTCAAAATTGCGGCGATTGTGTAATCTTTTTTACCATTTCCAGACGCATCAATTTTTTCATCAATCGCGCATTTACCTTTTATTCGCGCATCTTCAAAACGTCTACCTTTCATTGGGTCAATTAAAAACAATCCATAAGATAACTGAATCGCTATCAACCCATGCCCATTGATTTGCCCCTTTTTGTCTATATCATCAGTTACGAATGCGGGTACAACAAAAAAATCCGTAAGTCCAATATCACGTGCAAATTTGGAAAATAATTTTGCACGTCCTGTACAACCCGCAACCTTATAGGGGATTTTGTGCTTTATGATTTCATCGGCAGACAAAGAAAAATTGCAATTTTGGCAATCTTTTATTCCCGGGTGTTGTTCACAGTATTCGTCACGCGAAATGCCCCTGCTTAATGATGGCTCTATATCATGAAAAAACTTATCAATCTCTTGTAACGCAGTGTTTACTTTTTTTATTTTGCTTTCATCTGTTTGTATCCTGTTGTCAAACACAGGAACAATTTTACCTTTTTTGAAATGAAAGATGCCCGGCATATTAAACAGATTCCCTTTTATATGCCTGCATTATACCATAAATAGTTCGTAAAAATTAGTAAAAAAGCATTCTTGCGCTAGTCACCAGTGAACAGTAATTAGTGGTGCATTTTAACGAAACTATAAACACTCTTTCATCGATAATTTTTTACGCCCCACGTGGACTTCATTATTTTTTACTTTTAAATAAATTTGTGCGTCTTCATATTCGCCCACATAATCGGAATTATTCTCTGGTGTAAAAATTATGCTTCCCCCACCAAGTATTTGTATTTCTGCCATATCATTAAATACCAATATAGATGCTGCATTTATGAACTTGTTATCAATTGTACACCTGGCGTTCTGTAATTTGTATAGCGCATCGCCACAAACATAAAACCCATCAACTTTATGAATTAAATCAGCATGTTTTTCCTGACAAGACGAAGCACATTTGAAAAAACAATCTGCAATATTTTTATCTCTTACCAATTGTTTTTGTGCCTGTTGCTTGTTATCTGCGTATTTACTTTCATCAAATTTATAATTATTAAATTCTTTGATATTATGCCATTGAGAAGATATACGATAATTATCGATTGATTCGATATTGCACCAACAATAATTACCAATTTTGATATTTTTAAAATTCAAACTTTCATCGTTATCTGTACAAATCGATACGCCGATAACATTTAAATTTTCGTCTTTTTCATTTTGCACTTTCCAGCGTCCACTTGTGTATGCGCCATCGGCAGTTTTGTAATCATATTTTTCGATTATATCAGCGGTTATTTTTTTATCATACATATTCGTAGCAAGTTTCGGAGCATCCACTTTGACTAACTTTTCATCCCTGATCCCGGAATAAATCGCGAACGTCGGCAAAATCAAAAAAGATATAATCACAGATGATAACAGAGTCTTTTGCATTTCTTTCTCCTACACCATCGAATACTTAGCACAAATAAAATAGGATTTTCAACCTTTTTATTGTCTTGCTTTCCCGGGTCAAAATTAAAACCGACGTAATGTCGGTTTGAATTTTGGTGGGGCCACAGGGACTCGAACCCTGGACCCAATGATTAAAAGTCATTTGCTCTACCAACTGAGCTATAGCCCCAGAACTTTTTTTCCAGCAGTTCGGCGGGAATTATGACACATTTTTCGCAAAAAGCAAGAAAATTATAGTGGTCGCAAAAAATTATTCGCTTTCCCCATCTTTTTGCGTTCCATCGTCGGGCCCGACCAGTTCCGCTTCGGCAAGTAATTTTTCAAATTTCATCGCGATTGACGCGCCGGAATCCAGCCAATCCACGACTTTTTCTATGGTGTTTTTGACATGCCGCGCAATAATTCGCCGATTTCCGCGCAGGTGATGTTCATTTACCACATGCGATATATGTCGCCCCAGTTCCGTCAGCAATCGCAAATCGTCACTCGAAAGCACATTTTCGCGCCCGTATCGATAGATGATATTTTCCAATTCGCCGTAATACCCGTGCAGCAAGTTCATGCACTTGCCATCCATGCGCAGTTTTTTGATTATGTGCGTATCGCTAAGGTTCTGCATCTTGTTTATGTTCACCAATGTTGTGCGCCCGCGCAGCCCCAACATTTTGCGCAACACCAAAACCACGTGCAGAACCAGTGTATTTATCTTGTCATCGACATTGACCGTCATTGTTTCCTGCAGGCGCCGCGACACACGCGAATTCGTATAGTCGTAAAGCAGGAACACCAGCGGTATCGCCAACAAAGACGCCGATATATTCGTAATTAAATCGGCGACATTTGGGTCGCTGACATTATCGAGTGATATTGTGAACAACAGCACGCCACCCAAAATGGACGCCACATAGGGCAACGCACGCAATATAAAATCCCGGACTTTTTCCCACATGTTGTGTATTATACCGCACCCCGCCCGCATATACTATGGGAATAGAGTCGGCGGACTGCGTAAAATATTTTTTGTCAAGACACTTGTTTTTTGTCCATTTTTGCACTATAATATATGCGTGTGGGTAAGGCACCAACCAAAGGAGATCGACGATGGCAGCAACAGGCGCAAAAACAAGTTTGGGTTTACAGGATCTATTAGTAAATTACTTTAAACAGTACCATTTCAACCGCATGCCGGTTAATGTTCGCGCCCAATTTGATGAGCATGTTGATAATAATGATCTTGTCGGCAACATGAAGGATTGGAAGGCGAACCTTTGGGAAAAGGATGGTGAAAAAGACCCAACAGAAATTCTTAAAGACCTTTCTGATGATGATTTAATTGAACTTTATAAGGATATACGTGCACGTTTGCAACGATTACCGGAAAATCCTGAAGTGTATAAAAACGGCAAAATGGACGACGATAATGCCGCTGTAAAGTTTTATAAAGAATACTTCGGTAACGACAATATGTTCCACGAATCAAGTGTGGACAGCAGGGTCAAACCAACCATAGACAAGCTGTTTAAAAGTACCAACCAAGATGTAAAAACCGCATTAAATACTGGTTTAGCCGCCGTAAAAAAATCGGCTAGTAATTCTAATAACAAATATACTCTGGATGAATTAAAAAAGAGAATTGATGATGAAGATTATAATAAAGACCCAGAGTTTAGAAAAGATTTACAAACAATTCTAAATGCAACATATCGTGATCTTTACTATTCTAATGAATCAGAACCAAAGAGTATTCGATACGAACTATCTGAACTTGTGTCCAACGGTTTTGACCCGAATCCATCACAATTTGAAATTGACAGTTTTAGGGCAGAATTACCTGAAATATTAAATCAAGTTTATAGCAAGAAGAAAGTACGAGAAACGATATTTGCGAATTCGGACATTGTTGCTGCATTGAACACAGCACGTGACAAGGTTGATTATGACAAAGCCGACAGCGAATGTTTTATTGAAGGCAAAACGGATGATCAACTGACCGTTATGCAACTTCTAAAAAAGAAGGTCACTGATAAATATGAAGACTACTTAGAAAAATATTTTCACCCTGATGAGGGATTTGGCGATCATTTATATAAATCACGCGAAGCCAAAGAAATTCTGTTGGCGATAAAGAAAGCGGGCATTAAAAAAACCGACGGATTAGACAAGGTATTGGAAAATAAAGACAAGGTTAAAACCTTAGCTATCAGCAAAATGAAAAAAGCCGGTCCGCACTTTGATTGGATTGTGAAAGAATTTACAAAATTACAAAAGAAAGACCCAAAGGCTTTTGCAGGATGTTTAAATAATGGTTTCCAACTAAAGCGTATTATTGAAGATATGCTTATGGATGCGGTCGAACAAGATAAAATGGATGAAGCGAAAACCGCAATGGAATTGTTAGTTGTTATGCAATACGGCAACACGACCAGTGGACTCATGGAAAAGATTCGTGGTGACAAAGAATTATTCACATTGTTTTCAAACAAGGACTTGTCCTGGAACAAAAAGAGTGAAGCCGTATCTTTTGTAACAGGCGCATTGGATAAAACAATCCGTTTTGGTACATTGGCAATTGGATATGGTTTGACATTCATATACAATAACCTTAGACAATTGGGCAGCAAAATTAAAGAAGATGACGGGAATGACTTCTTTAAATCAGAACGAGATAAATGGGCAAATAATAACGAAGAAAAAGCACGACAGGAAGCAGCATTATCGCGTGCAAAAGACCGGATTAAAATTTACAGAAAAGAAGTTGGTTTGACTGGTAGTGGTATAAGAGGGAAAAAAGCCAAAGAAGATTTTTTGAGAGCTAAAGAAGGTGCGCTTACTGTAGACAGAAATAATATAGAAGCCAAATTTATAACCACGGATAATATAGTCAAAAAATTGGATTTTATTGAAACGGCTGTTTTACCAGGCATATCGATTCCTATTGATGACAAAGATAAAGCGCAAGAGTATATAAATACATTACGCATGGCACTAAATGATGATGTTCCTATTGCGAATTTGCAGCATGTTCCGTCGGAACTGTTAACTGGGGCGATTGGACCTTATTTTGTTTCTTTGCAAAGTTTGATTGACTATGACAAACAAGTTCATGAAGATTTCAAAGCAAAGCAAGATGAGATAAATAGATTCAAAGATGCTACCAATGAATTACGCCGTGCTGAAGAGCAACGCGATAGGTATAAAGAACAACTTAAAAACTTTGACGTTGACAAGAAAAACAAATTCGATAGTTTGGTTAAATATTGGAATGACTTGCTTACCGATAGCCGACTTTTAGGTGAACAACGCAATTTATTTGGCAGTACCAAAGCCGCACAAAAGGCGTATTTCGATACATTAAAGGCGCGTGCGGCGTAAATCTTTCCCCACCGCGTGTGGGGATTTTTGTTGAAATTGAAAATCGCGGGTGCTAGACTTTTGCGCGAAATATATCAATCTTAATACTCATAAACCAAAAGGAACGAATATGTA
>JAZLCM010000014.1:0-2464 GCA_045614245.1 Candidatus Enterousia sp. | reverse complement strand
AACCTGTTCAGGTTGTACAACCGATCCCGCAACCGGTGCAAGTGGCGCCACAGCCGAATCAAAATGTACGTGTTATCGAAGACCGTAAAGAGGTGACGTTTAATCCGGAACGTGCAACGGTTGCACCGCGTCCTATTCCGGCACCGGCACCGGCGGAAGTAAAAACGCCGACCAAGCCAAAGCCGGCACCAAAGCCCGCCGCGCAAAAGGCCGCAAATGGTGGGTGGTATGTGCAATTTGGTTCATATGGAACGCGCAGTGCCGCCGAAGCCGCCGAGAAAAAGATTCGCGCCGGTCATCAAAATTTATTCGCGGGCAAACAATTCGTGATACTGGCGGCGGTGTTGCCAAATGGGTCAACGACATATCGTTTGCGCGTTGCGTTCCCGTCGTCGGGTGATGCCAATGGATTCTGTCGTAATGCAAAATCCGATGGATTGGATTGCTATGTGGCGAAATAGTGGTTAGTATAAGTGGTTAGTGATTGAAGGAGTTTGTTATGTTTGGAAGATTGGGTTGGATGGAAATACTGGTTATCGTTTTGTTGCTGGTCATTTTGTTTGGCCATGCAAAGATTCCCGGTATGATGAAGAACCTTGCCAATGGGTTAAAGGTTTTCAAAAAAGAAATGAAAAGCGATAAAAAGCCGGAAAAGGAATCCAAAGAACCAAAGATCGCCCCGAAAAAGAAACCAACGCGACGCAAGGTTCAAAAAAAGAAATAAAAAAGGGGCGGTGAAAACCGCCCATATTTTTTTCTGTTATTTCTTTTTTTCGTATTCTTCTTGTTCTTCGATTGTCATGGTCGCCAATGGGCGTGCCAACATGCGCGACAGACCGATTTCATCACCGGATATAATACTGTATCCAAATGTGCCGTTTTCGATTCTTTCCAATGCATTATTTATTTTCGTAAGTAAATTATTATCGCGTTCCGCCATGCGCAATGTCATTGTGGTTTCTTGTTCGGTGGATGCATTATCGAATTCGTCACCGGTTATCGATGAATTTGTTACGGTTGCTGCGGTTACTGAATTTAATGCCGCCGCATTTTGACGCATTATTTCTTCACGTTGGGTATTCAATAACTGATAGAAATACGCCAAGTGTTCGGGACACATATACGGTTCAGTTTTTTTTGGAACATATTTTGGTGCCAATTCAATTGTTTTATAGTTTACCTTTGCCATGTTTTTATCCTTTTAATTCCTTGATCCATATGGAAAGAGTTTCAGAGTCCATAAGTCCGCTGCGTGCCTCTACCAATTCGCCATTTTTAAATGCCAAAACACTTGGGATGCCGCGAATGCCGAACTTCATTGGTGTGTGTCTGTTTTCATCGTTGACTTCAAATTTAACAAAATTCACGTCCGGTATTTGTTCAGATACAGATTCGAAAATCGGACCGAACATACGGCATGGTCCGCACCATGGTGCCCAAAAATCCACGAGTGTTAATGTGCCAGCAGTTAATTCATTGAAATTGTCATCATTCGCATGTTTTACAGACATGTTTTTTCTCCTTTGTTGTTGATATTTTGAACAAGTGTATTATAATTCGGACAAAAAGCAAGAGAAAACATAAATGAATAAAATCATATACTTAGATGCTGCTGCGACCGCACAAAAGCCGGACTGTGTCATTGATGCAGAAATGGATTTTTTGCGGAATTCATACGCCAACGCCGGGCGCGGGATTTGTGCGCGGGCGGTGGCGGTCGATGATATGGTTACGCGTGCGCGGCGTCGTGTGGCGAAATTTATAAATGCAAAACCAAATCAAGTTATCTTTACATCCGGCGCGACCGATGGACTGAATCGCGTGGTTGATATTTTGTCGCGGCAAATGGGGTATTCCACAATGTCGAATTTTACTGTATCCGACCTTGATCATCATTCGGCGCGTTTACCATGGCAGGAATTGTTGTACCTTGGCAAGATTCGCAAAATGTTTAAATGCGAATTGGATAAAAATTTTGATATCAATCCGAATTTGATACCGAAAACGGATTTCTTGGTCATAACCGCAATGTCAAATGTGTTGGGGCGTGCGCAAGATGTTGCATCTATTATTGCAACCGCGCGCAGAAAAAATCCAAATGTTATTACCATTGTTGATGCGTCGCAATATGTCGTGCATAAAAAGATAGATGTGAAAAAATGGGACTGTGATTTTATGGTGTTTTCTGGACACAAGATTGGTGCGGATACCGGGGTTGGAATTTTATATATTCGCGATTCGGAAACTCTTTTCCCCGATAAATTCGGTGGCGGAATGGTTTTGCATGTGGGCGATATAGAAGTTGCGCGTAAAGCGTCATATGGTGCATACATTTATGAAAATGAACCAAGTGCAAGCATTGTCTTGAATCATGCGCCCGAAAAGTGGGAGGCGGGGACATTACCGTTGACCCAGATTGCGGGGCTTGCGCCGGCGATTGATTATTTGGAAAAAAATCGACCGA
>JAZLCM010000013.1:0-25395 GCA_045614245.1 Candidatus Enterousia sp. | reverse complement strand
ATCCGGTGTAAAGGAATCTTTGCCGACCGATGTGCATGACGACATTATTATTGCGTATGAACCGCGGTGGGCGATTGGTGCGGGGATAACGCCCACAACCCAGGAAATTGCCGACGCGCACAAGGTAATCGCCGACACTTTGTCGTATATGGGATTAGACGGCACGCCGATTTTGTATGGCGCAAGTGTAAATGCGCTAAATGTGGGCGATATTGTCGCGATAAGAAATGTTGATGGCGTGTTGGTTGGGGGTGCGTCCTTGAAACCCCAAGAATTTGTCACTATAATACAAAGTGCAAAGTAACAAGAAATAGAGAAAGTATTATGGAAGATAAAGAAGTAAAGGTCGAAACTGTATCGGTGAACGACGTCAAAAAGGATGAAAAAACGCTGGAAAAGCCGGTGGAAAAGGACGAAACAGCGGAACTTGTCGCGCAAATTGCCGATTTAAATGATAAGTATCTGCGCACTGCGGCAGAGTTGGAAAATACCCGTCGGCGTGCCGCCATTGATGCCGATGCGCGTGCCCGGGTGCGCGCAATGTCGGTTGCGGAAAAGTTCTTGCCAGTTATGGATGCGTTGGATGCGGCACTTAAACATATGCCTGATGACCCCGGAATCCAGGCGATGGCGCGTTCTGTGCATGCCGCCTTTGACGAGGTTGGAATTACCAAAATTGAATCTTTGGGTAAAGTTTTGAATCCCGCGTTGCATAACGCGATTCAGGTTGTGCCGGTGACCGATGAAACCGCGCCGAATACAATTGTCGAAGAAATGCAGCCGGGCTATATGTTCGGCGACAATGTGTTGCGTGCGGCAATGGTTGTCGTTGCAAAATAATTGTGCACGCATATTTGCGAACGGCGGTTTTGTGTGATATAATCAGAAACAATCAATGGTAAAATAGTAAAAAGGTGTGTGTTATGTCTTTGATACCTATGGTCATAGAAGAATCCCCGCGTGGAGAGCGGTCTTTTGACATTTATTCGCGGTTGTTGCGCGATAGAATTGTTATGATAAATGGTGAAATTGAACCTGCAACGGCAAATGCGGTGGTGGCGCAGTTGCTGTTTTTGGAATCAGAAAATCCAAATGCAGATATTTCACTTTATATCAACAGCCCTGGGGGAATTATCTCTGCGGGTTGGGCGATTTTGGATACTATGCAATATATCAAGTCACCGGTTTCAACAATTGGAATGGGATTGGTGGCTTCGATGGCTTCGGTTTTGCTTGCCGCCGGCGAAAAGGGTAAACGGTTCGCTTTGCCGAATACAGAAATCATGATTCACCAACCGTTAGGTGGCATTCAAGGTCAGGCAACCGATATGGAAATTGGTATGCGTAAAATGCAAATGGTCAAAGAAACTATTACCAAGCAAATGTCTGAATTTACCGGGCGAAAAGTCAAAGAGTTACACGACGCAATGGAACGCGATAACTGGATGACCGCGCCCCAGGCAAAAGATTTCGGAATTATCGACGGTATTTTGACAAGAAAAAAATAGGGCTTTACATGACGGACGAAAAGAAAACATCTGAAAAACAACAGTTTTGCAGTTTCTGTGGCAAGGCGGTTTACGAAGTAAAAAAGTTGGTCAGCGGTCGTAATGTTTGCATCTGCGATGAATGTATCGCGCTTTGCAATGATATTATGGCGGATGATTTAAAGACCGAGGTTGCCAAGGATGCTGCGAAATTGCCAACACCATCGCAGATTTATGATTTCCTTAATGAATACATAATTGGCCAGGATACGGCTAAACGGACATTGGCGGTCGCCGTATATAATCATTACAAGCGACATAATGTTTCGCTTTCGTCAAATGTTGAAATACAAAAGTCGAATGTTTTGTTGATTGGACCGACCGGAACCGGAAAGACTTTATTTGCGCAAACACTTGCGCGTATTTTGGATGTGCCTTTCGCGATTGCAGATGCAACCACTTTGACCGAGGCGGGCTATGTCGGCGACGATGTGGAAAGTGTTTTGACACAGTTATTGCATAATGCGAATTTTGATGTGGAAAAGGCACAGCGTGGAATTGTCTATATCGATGAAATTGATAAAATTGCGCGAAAATCGGAAAATCCGTCACTGACGCGGGATGTGTCCGGCGAAGGTGTGCAACAGGCGTTGTTGAAATTGGTCGAAGGTACGGTTGCAAATGTTTCTGCCGGTGGTGCGGGACGCAAGCATCCGGGTGAAGCGACCGTTCGTTTGGATACAAGTAAAATTTTGTTTATCTGTGGCGGTGCGTTTGACGGTTTGAATAAAGTTATCGCAAATCGTAAATGTGAACGCGCGGGGATCGGTTTTGGCGCGGATGTTTCTTCAAAGAAAGAACGTGAATCAAAAAGTTATCTTGCCGATGTGCAACCTGAAGATTTGGTAAAGTTTGGAATTATTCCCGAATTGGTTGGGCGGTTGCCGGTTGTGGCGACGCTTTCGGAATTGGATGAAGATGCACTTGTAAAGATTTTGACCGAACCGAAAAATGCAATTGTAAAGCAATATACGGCGATGCTTGCCATGGATGATGTTAAACTTACTATCAAAGACGATGGCTTGCGCGAAATTGCACGACTTGCACTAAGCCGGAAAACGGGGGCGCGGGGACTTCGCAGTATTTTGGAAAAGATTTTGTTGGAACCGATGTTCAATGCGCCGGATAAAAAAGATTTGGCGGAAATTGTCATTGATAAAGATGTTGTGAACGGCAAAAAGGTGCCAATCGAAATTATGCGCAACGCAAAAAAGGCCGCATAAAATCGGCGGTTTTTCGAAAAAACAAAAATTTTATTGATTTTGTAGTTCGCCCGTGTTTGCGCGTTTGCGTTCAACGAATGTTATGCGACCCTTGGCCAAATCGTACGGTGTCATTTCAACGCGAACCGTTTCGCCCACATTGACCCATATGCGCGCCTTGCGCATTTTGCCACATACAGTTGCCAAAATTTCATGATCGTTTTCAAGCCGCACGCGAAACATTGTGTTCGGTAATTTTTCAACCACTGTGCCATTAAAAACGACTACGTCATCTTTTGCCATAAGCATCCCTTTGGATTATTTGAATCTTTGTCAATTTTATGCCGATGTATTCCAAAAATCAAGAATTTTTTATTTGCCAATTCCGCGATGTTTTGATAAAATTAGATAAAGTTGTAGGAAGGAAAAAATATGAAAATCAAAATACTATTCGTTATTTTGGCGCTTTTGCCGTACGCGGGTTTTGCGGCAACGCGTGGTGGTACGACGGGTGATGGCGAAGGTCGTTTAGGAATTCGTACGCCGTCGTTATCTATTGGTCCCGCGGTAAAGACGAAAAATATAAATACGGCGAATAATGCGAATTCAAATGTTGCGCCCGTTGCGACGGTTGATGAAAAACCGGTGGAAGATGTGGCGGATGAACCGGTGGTATCTGAATCCGCAGAGGTGATAGTTGCCGCAAATGTTGGCCCCGATGAATGTCGCGCGGCGTATCGCGAATGTATGGATGATTTTTGTTTGTTGGATGAATCCGAAGGTGGGCGGTGTTCTTGTTCCGACAATATCAAACAATCGAAAAGTTTAATCCAAGAAATCCAAGAAATTGAACTTGCCGCAGAAAAGCAATATACCGAAGGTGTAGAACGCGAAAAACTTGGTGCCAAGGCAAAGTTTGTTAAATTTGGTGAAAGTGAACAGGCAAAAAAATCTTCGCGGCGCACCGGTATTGATTTGGTCGCATGGATAAATGGCGGAAACACAAGTGCAAGTTTGGACGCCGATGATGATATTGGCGATAACCTTTATTACATGGCGGCGGATTCGTGCAGTTTTATTTTGGACATGTGTGATAAACCACGTGCGGAAATGGAAGAAAGACTTTATCAACGTGAAGTAACAAAAGATTGCAAGAATTTTAGTACATACCTTGGCGAACAAAAGCGCGCGGCGGAATCAAATCGGCGGACGGCGGATGCGGCGGTGCGTGCGGCAACATTGGATATGTTATCGACAACAAACAAGTATAATCGTGGCGAATGTTTGTTGGCTTATCGTGCTTGCATCGCGGACAAGGGTGGTTGTGGTGTGAATTTTGAAAACTGTTTGGACGCAAAACTTTTGGAGCGCCGTGCAAACGCGTGTGAAAATGTTTTGGACCAATGTATGGCGGTAAAGACATTCGTGTTGGATGATTGGAAAGATGAAGCGAAAATGCTTCTTGCCGATGCCGCGGTGTACAGTGATAAGAATATACGTTTGACATGCAATGCAAAAATTCGTGAATGCTTGGAAGAAGGGTGTTCGATAAATACTGATTCCGGATGTTTAACAAATGTTAATGTCGCGGCGGGCGTATGTCCGATTATTGACGAGTGCAATTCCAAGATACCCGGAATTAAACAAAGTTGGAACGAAAAATTGGCGTCGTTGCGGACCGATTTCTGCCAAAATGATGTAGATAAATGTTTGCGGAATAAATGCGGTGAAAATTTCACTGGGCCACAATGTGTTGGAAAAAGTTCGGCGGAAATTGTTGAACTTTGTCCAAAGGCGATGTTCCCATCGTGCAAAGATGAAAAGTTTTACGAGACAATCGTAAGTTCGGTTTTGTTGCAGATGAATTATCAAATGGTTCAAGGCTGTGTCAATTACTATGCGGACGTGCTTGGGAAAGTTTGTGGCACAGATATGAATTGTTTACCTAAGAGTGATATTGTTGAAGGCTTGAAAAAAGTTCCTTCGGATGAAGGTGAATTGCGTGCGCAGGTTAGGGCGGAAAGTAAAAACGCGGTAACAAATTTCTTTAAGCAATTTGAAAAAGAAGCAACCGTTGCGGCGTGTAAAAGTGCACAACAGCCGGCGAGGCGCGCAACATTGAAAGATAGCGTTTTTACCACAACAAAAATGATTGCAGAAATCGGTGCGGAAAATCGTTATCTTGCCGATTTAGAATCGAAACTTATGCAACTTAAACGTGCGTCAAAAGTTGGCGAATCAAGGGATTGGTGTTTATCAACATACAAGGCGGAAAAGAAACCGACCGGGACCAATAATCAAGATATGTCGTATTCATATATAAAAAGTGTGTCATTTGAACCATCGTTATGCAATTGTCATGTGTGTCGTATGCAACGCGTGTGCGCGGTGGGCGGAATAAGTGAAGAATCATCGGCATTGGCGGCGGGTGGCGGTGGTTTTGCCGCTGGGGCATCTATAGGAAGCATGTTCAATGTTGGTTTGGGAACTGCGATAGGTGGTGCTCTGGGTGCAGCTGCGGGTGTGATTGGTGGTATGATGTCCGGCGGTAAAGACACATTCTGTCAGGAAGTGGAATCTTGTGAAGATATTGATGTTAGTGATGTTGAAGGTGGATGTCGCTATGATGAAAAAATTTAGTGTTTTATCTTTGTTATTTATTGTGCCGATTGTTGCGGTTGCGGCGACGGCAAAAAAACAGTCGGCTATTCAAAACGGAACGAATGTTCGGGCGCGTGTTGCGGCGACTGGGATTTATTCGACGGAATGCTATGAAGCGTATTATGGTTGTATGGATCAATTCTGTATGTCGGAAAATGTAAACGGTGGCAGTTGTCTGTGCAGTAATAACAATCAAAAATATGAAGACGATTTGGCGGAAATAAACAAAATGCTGACCGAGGCTGACCGTATAAAAACCGTAGAGGTTGAAAAGATAAAACTTGGGTCGAATGCGGATATTGTCTTTACCGGCGAACGGAAATATGACGACAAAGGTAATGTTATATTTAACCTTGGTGGTGATGATAAAAAGGAAACAGCAAAGAGCAAACGCGAAGATTTATTAAAACTTTTTGAAACGAATTTTATTGAAACAGATGACGAAGACGATGACGATATAATGCATAAAACCGGTGCGGCGTTGTTTAGTGCGGCGGATGAAACTTGTCGCGCCCAGTTGGGTTCGTCGTGTGATAAAGATATAAAATTATTGAAACAAATTTATATGCGTCAAATTGAATCTGATTGTCGTGGCTTTGCAAATTCCATCGCGGCGCAACGTGTGGCGGCGCAGGTGGCGATGAACGAAGCCGAATCCGATGTTCGTAATGCGCTAAAAGAAAGTTTCGATTCCGCCAATAAATTCAACCAAGGCGAATGCATGGTCGAACTTAAAAATTGTATGTTGGGGTCGGATGCCTGTGGTGATGATTGGGTAAATTGTGTTTCGACGATTGCAAATGAAAATATGCAAAATAAATCCGCGGTCAGTACCGCCGGAACCAAAGTTAAAACGACCAAAGCATATAACATAACGCCGTCGGTGTTGGAGCGATTGGAATCAAAGCGAACAATTTGCGAACGCGTTTTGGATCAATGTATGGCGGTGCGTGATAATGTGTGGACCGCGTTTTTGCGTGAAATTGCGCCGGATTTGAAACTCGCAGAATTGCGGGCGGAATCAAATGCGCGACAATCATGTTTATCAGAAATTACGAAGTGTATTCATACCGCATGCAAAGACGACATAGCGGGCAAGGGAACGGCGACAATGGATTCTTGTTTATCGCGACCCGATATGGCGCGTTCGTTTTGCAAAGTTCAACTTGACCCATGCGAACGGATGGAACCTTTGATTTGGGGTTATGTCGCGGATAAACTTGCGGCGATGCGGGTCGATGCGTGTACGGCGGAAGTCAAAGATTGTATTTATTCCGAAGACAGATGCGGTCCGGACTTTATGAACTGTATCGGTATGGATTGGGAATTTGTGCATGAACTTTGTCCGTTGGATAAACTTGTCGTTTGTAAAAAGAATAACCCAAATTTCAAGATGGAAGATATTGATTCCATGATAATGGGACTTTACCTGAATATGGATAACAAATCACTCGAAAACTGTCAAAAGTTAGTTGAAGAAAAAATGATGGCGGTATGTGGTTCTTTGGCTGACTGTAACCGGTTCACGACCGACGAAACGATCGGCACGAATTCGCTGCGCAGTGTCAAAGATGGAAACATTTATCGCATAACCGGTATGATTTCGTTTGGTGCAATAAAGGTTGGAAATGGTAAAACCAAGGACGCTAATAAAAAACTTGATTGGGGGAAAATTGGTGTTGCGGATTATATGACGAATGCCACAGAGGTGAACGGAAATGTTCCCAATAAAGATGAGATTTTGGAAACCATAAAAATGGAACTTACCGATATTTCTGAAAATGTAAATCGTGTGATAGATATGATTGCATCGGACCCGAAAATTCAATACTGTGTAACTGGGCGTGATTTAAGCCAAATCGCGCCGAATTCGAAACGTGATACTAGTGTGACCGTCGCGCGGTTTCCGAATTTGTTGAATCAGGTAAAAATGCAAATCGCACTTGCCGCCCTGCGCCAGGCACAGACGAATTACCAAGCAAAGTATAACGAACTCCTTAGCAAGGCGACCAAGGATGCGTCGGCGGACATTGCGCAATACCTGTGCCAAATGTTGCCGGTTTCGGGTGGTGCGCCGGTTGATGGGGCGGGACTTGAAAATCAAAATGTGAACCTTGCGCCACCGTATGCGATAAGTTACGAAGTTGGTGCGGGGTTGGATGATACATTGCTTGCGCGCGGGGGACGTGGGACATCGTCAACCACCGATGCGGTGCATGTGGAAAACGAAACGACACAACCAAAAGAAACGGTTGGTGGCGCAATTTCAAGAATTGGTGCTGGTGCCGTCACACTTGGTGCATCAGAACTTACTATCCAGGCGGGCAAGCTTTTGGGGTCCGCCGCATATGGAAAGACGGCTTATGATATTCCGGGCGGAATTCGTGAAATGTGGTCAACGTTCAATCGTGAAACACGTATATGTCGTCTTTGTTCGTCAACTGTGACACGGGATTGTACTTCGACATACAAACATGGTTTCATTGGAATTGGACGCAAGCAAAAAACAAATTGCACTGAATCTGAACCAATCGAAAAGTGCGATGATATAGAAATGTAACAAAAAGGAAAATTTATGGAAAATGTAGAAGTTGTTGACGGTGTTTTTGGTAATGCGGTTGATGCCGTCCAGGCTGTGCCGGAAAAAATTCAGGCCAGTGCCGAAGAATTAAAATCTTTGATTTCGTCACTCACCGGTATGGCGGTTGATTTTGGTTTGAAACTGATTGCGGCGTTTGTTGTTTTGATGGGTGGTATGTGGATTGCGAAACGTCTTTCGCGCGCGTTCAAGCGTATGTTGGAACGGCGTAATGCGGACCCGTCACTTGTTTCGTTTTTGGGGTCGTTTGTAAATATATTGTTGCGTATATTTGTGATAATCATATCACTTGCGACCGTTGGGGTTCAAATGACATCAATCGTTGCGGTTTTAGGCGCGGCTTCGTTGGCAATTGGTATGGCATTATCCGGAACTATGCAGAATTTCGCCGGTGGAATTATTATTATGTTTTTAAAGCCGTTCAAGGTTGGCGATATTATTTCGACGGCGGATGGCAAAACCGGTACGGTTAAAAAGATTATGATTTTTACAACCGAAATTCATACCTTTGATAACCAGGTTGTGTTACTACCCAATGGCGCGCTTTCCAACAGTCAAATAACAAACCTTTCGGGTAACGAAACACGACGTGCGGAATTGACAGTCGCGATTTCATATGGTGACAATGTCGATGTGGCGCGTAAAGAAATCATAGCAATAATCAAAGCGGACAAGCGCGTTTTAAAAGACCCGGCACCAAATGTTTTTGTTTCTGATTTGGGCGACAGTGCGGTTATATTGACGGTGCGTTATTGGACATCGGCGGAGGATATGATTCCAAGTCGCGGAGACATGTTAGAGGCAATCTATAACAAATTGCCGAAAAAGAAAATTCACTTTCCGTTCCCGCAAATGGATGTGCATGTTAAGAAATAGGGGAAAGTGGTTAGTGTTAGTAGGGCGCAGAATTGCGCCCTTGTTTTTTGAAAAAAAAGGTTTATAATTCTTGACGGTGTGTGCCCATGGCTCAATTGGATAGAGCAATTGCCTTCTAAGCAATAGGTTGCAGGTTCGAGTCCTGCTGGGCACGCCAGAAATTCAAACCAACCAAATGGTTGGTTTTAATTTATGTTGTGTGTCCAACAGGACGAGAACCCAGGTTCGACACGATAGTTGGTTTGCACAAACCCAGTGCAGTGCGAACCTTACGTGTGGTGAGCAACGCGAACAATCCTGCTGGGCACGCCAGAAATTCAAACCGGGTGCATTTGCAACCGGTTTCACTAACACTAACCACTAACACTCCTCATGTTTTTCTTCCTATGTTTTGGTCGCGCGTGATGTGATAAAATCATATCAACCAAACAAAAGGAAAAAATATGAAAAGACTAATTCAATTATGTGTGGCGATGGTGATTTCTTTCTTGCCGGGAATTTTTGGTGTGTTCTTTACGCCGCATGGTGATTCAGATTTGTGGTATTTATTATTGGTTAAATCAAATCTTACACCACCCGGTGCGGTTTTTGGGGCGGCATGGACAATATTGTATGCCTTGCTTGGGTTCGCGTTGTATTTAGTTATCAAAAGTGCGCGTGGCAAATCTGAAAAGATTCTTGCGTATGTGTTGTTTGGGTCACAGATGTTGCTTAATGCCGGGTGGTCGTATGTGTTCTTTGGATTGCACATGACCGCGCTTGCGTTGGTTGTGTTGTTGACTTTGTTCATTGTTTCGGCATGGATGGCACGTGTATTCTTTGGCATAGACAGAAAGGCTACATATTTGGTTATACCATATTTGCTGTGGATGATGTTTGCATTTTATATGAACGCGTATATTGCAGTAATGAACTAAATCTTAAGGATTTTGAATTCGGGATCACCGGTGTTAAGGTACTTAAGGCATACTTCTTCAACATAGTCAGGACTGTATGTCTTAAGTAAGTCTATGTGATGACGAATTGTTTGTAATTTCTTTTCTTCCTGGGCCAGTGCGGCGTGTTCTTCGTTTAGACGCCAAATATTTGCGATAAAACGACCCACATTTACCTCTCCAAAAAAAATCCGTACGAATGCAAGCAAGGCGAACGCCGCAAAGAATACGCCAAATTTACCGCGGACACCACCGCGCCATGCGCGACCAATAAAGCCAAATAAATTTTTGATTTTGTCCTTCATACGTGGCATTATATCACAAATGATAACTAATAATCAAATTTTTGCTGCACCCATGGCGGGAATTTCTGATTACCCGTTCCGCCGTATTATACGGGACTTTGCACCCGATGTACCCGTTATGACCGAAATGATTTCGTGTCATTCTTTGGTCGGGCGACATAAAAATTGTTTGCGGAACTTTGAAAATTATGGCGCCGAGGGAAATGTTGGAACACAAATTTTTGGTGCGGTGCCGGATTTGATGGCGGATGCCGCAAAGATTTTAGAAGATTCGGGTGCAACGTGGATTGATATAAATATGGGCTGTCCGGTACCAAAGGTTGCAACACGTGCGAATGCCGGTGCTTTTTTGATGCGGGACCATAAGTTGGCGGGTAAAATCATAGGTGCGGTTGCACGGGCGGTTAAAATTCCGGTATCGGTTAAAACAAGGCTTGGGTGGGATGCCGAAAGTGTCGATTGGGACGATTTGGTGCGGATTGCCGCCGATAATGGCGCAAAAATGGTAACCTTGCATGGGCGGACGCGGGCGCAGGGCTATGCTGGGGTGGCGGTTCACCCAAAAATTGGGGGTATGCCAATACCGATTATTGCAAATGGCGATATCATCGATGCAGGCGGTGTGCAAAGTGCAATTGATAATGGCTATGCCGGTGCAATGATCGGGCGTGCGATGCTTGGGAAACCATGGATTTTTGGTGAAATTTTGGGAATCGGGAAAAAGCCTGAAAATATGGCCGAATTGGTTATGAAACATTTAGATTTGGTATTGGAATATTATGGCGCGCATGCCGGTGTTCCAATGTTTCGAAAGCATTTGGCTTGGTATTCGGCGGGAATGCCCGATTCAAGTGATTTTCGCGTTAAAATCAATCAAATAACGGACGCGGTGGAAATAAAACAAGAAATTTTGCAATTTTGGGGTTGCGTTATGTAAAGATAGGTATATCATAGGCATAACAATAACAAAAAGGCCACGCCATGACAGAAGAATTTACAGACTTACAGATGAATCCTGAAATGACCGCGGGTGAGATGTTGCGTGCGGCACGCACGACCGGTCGTCGTAAACGTGAAATTCAAACTATTTCAAAACAACTTTGCATACGTGAAGAATTTTTACAGGCGTTGGAAGATGGCGATTATACAGTTTTGCCAGAAACAGTTTATATTTTAGGATTTGCGCGGAACTATGCGATGGAATTGGGCTTGGATCCTGATTTGATCGTCGAAAAAATTAAACGCGAATTGGGTATAATGAAACTTGCCGAGGCAATGGTTGCGCATGATAAACCGGAACAGCCAAAGGTTGCAAATGTGGAAAATGCAAATGCCAAAAGCAATGTCGAAAAGAAAACTTCTATTGGTGAAAAAAAGTCCAAGATAGTTGCATATGTAAAAAAGCACTGGATGTGGTTCGCCGTTGGTGGTGGTGCTTTGTTGGTATTGTTGTTGGGCTTGCTTTTGATTTTGCCAAGTGCTGATGAAGATTTGCCCACAACAAGGACGGTGATTCAGGTTGCGGCACCGCAACAGGTTATTGTGACTGAACCAAAGTATAGTGTGGAAGTACGGGAAAAATTTGGAACTGAAAATGCCGCCAAAGCAGAAATAGTTATCCAAGCAGTCAAAGAATCTTGGGTAAAGATTGAAGATGGACGTGGTAAAACTGTGTTCAGCCGCGTTTTGGTGCCGGGCGATATTTATTATGTGCCAGAAGGAAATAAACACAAAGGAACTTTTGGTAATGCGGGCGCAATAGAAGTTTGGGTGAATAATGAGCTTGTAGGTAAGATCGGTGATGATAACACGCGTAAGACGGGTGTTGCATTGGATGCCGAAAAGTTGGCCAAGAAAAAGTCATAAAGATAATTTTCTTGGTGACTGTTATTGAAAATAAATCAAAAAGTTCTATATTAAATGCACTATGACCGGCGTTATAAAAGTTCGCGGTGCACGCGAAAATAATCTTAAAAACATTGATTTGGACATACCAAAAAATAAATTGGTGGTCTTTACTGGGGTATCCGGATCCGGCAAATCTTCGTTGGCATTTAATACTATCTATGCCGAAGGGCAACGGCGATATGTTGAATCGCTATCAAGTTATGCGCGACAATTTTTGGATATGCAAAAAAAGCCGGATGTTGATTTAATTGAAGGCTTGGCACCGGCAATATCTATCGAGCAGAAAACTACTTCGAAAAATCCGCGTTCGACTGTTGGAACGGTGACGGAGGTATATGATTACTTGCGGTTGTTATGGGCGCGAATCGGGGTGCCATATTCGCCGGTAACGGGATTACCGATAAAGTCGCAAACAATTGCGGAAATGGTTGATATGACTTTGGATATTCCCGCGGGAACGCGTGCGTTTATTATGGCGCCACTTGTCCGTTCACGCAAAGGTGAATATAAAAAGGAAATTGCGTTTCTGGTAAAACAGGGATATCAACGCGTCATTATTGATGGCGAGTTGTATGATTTGACCGCGGTTCCACCATTGGATAAAAACAAAAAGCATGATATTTTTGTTATAATTGACCGAATTCAAATGCCCGCCATTGATGCAACGGATGCCGAAAAAGAAGAATTTCGTTCACGAATTTATTCTTCGTTCGAAGGTGCGTTGCGCCTGGTGCCGGGGTCGGTGATTTTGCGCCGGCTGGATACGAACGAAGATATTCTTTATTCGCAAAATTATGCGTGTCCCGTTAGTGGTTTTGCGGTGCCAAAGATTGAACCGCGACTTTTTTCCTTTAATGCACCGATTGGGGCGTGCAGTGCATGTGATGGATTGGGTGTGCAACTAAACATGTCGCCGGATTTGGTGATTCCCGACCCTTCAAAGTCAATTTTGGACGGTGCGATTGCGCCTTGGTCGCGTGGCGGTATGCTGTCGCAATTTGAACATTTGATAACCGCATTGCATAAACAATATAAAATTCCACTTGGCAAGCCATGGCATACGCTTAGTGCGGAACATAAAGATATAATTTTGTATGGTACGGGTGATACACCGATAAAGATAAATTGGAACGGGTTCGTTTATGAAAAACCTTTTGAAGGTGTAATTCCAAATATCGAACGTCGCTGGCGTGAATCTGAATCCGAAGCGATGCGGGCGGAACTTTCAAAATATCAATCGGAAAAGCCTTGTCCGGTTTGCCACGGCAAAAGATTAAATGTCCAAGCGTTATGCATAAAGATAAACGGCGCGGATATTATTGATGTTTGCGATATGCCGATTGATGATTCTTATGCATGGTTTATGGATTTACCAAATCATTTGACACAAAAAGAAAACGATATTGCAAAAATGGTATTGCGTGAAATTACAAGTCGCTTGTTCTTTTTGAAAAATGTCGGGCTTGGGTATTTAACTTTATCGCGTATGTCCGGAACTTTGTCGGGCGGTGAATCGCAACGCATTCGTCTTGCGTCCCAGATTGGCAGCGGGCTGTCAGGTGTTTTATATGTGTTGGATGAACCGTCAATTGGACTGCACCAAAGTGATAATGACAAATTACTTGAAACATTGAAAATGTTGCGTGATAAAGACAACAGTGTGATTGTTGTTGAACATGACGAAGACGCAATGCGGGCGGCGGATTATCTTGTCGATATTGGTCGTGGTGCGGGTGTAAATGGTGGAAACATTATTGCCGCTGGAACGCCCGCCCAGGTTATAAAGAATAAAGATTCATTGACCGGGCAATACCTTTCGGGGGCCAAGAAAATTCCGGTACCAAAAAAACGGCGCACCGGTAATGGAATGTCCATCAAAATCTATGGTGCGCGGGGAAATAATTTAAAAAATATTGATGTGGAATTCCCGCTTGGGAAATTTATTGCATTGACCGGTGTGTCGGGGTCGGGTAAGTCGACTTTGTTGTTGAATACTTTGTATCCGGCGTTGATGCGTGCACTTTATGGTTCAAAAATTGAATCCGGTGCGCATGATGTTATTAGTGGTATGGAAAATATAGATAAAGTTGTCGATATTGACCAATCCCCGATTGGACGCAGTCCGCGCAGCAATCCCGCCACATATACGGGTGTATTTTCAAATATACGTGATTTCTTTGCGGAATTGCCGGAATCAAAGGCGCGCGGATACGGACCGGGTCGGTTTTCGTTTAATGTCAAGGGTGGTCGATGCGAAGCATGCCAAGGCGACGGTCAAATAAAAATTGAAATGAATTTTTTGGCGGATGTATATGTGGAATGTGATAAATGTCATGGCACGCGGTATAACGAAGAAACACTTGCGGTGAAATACAAGGGCAAATCAATTGCCGATGTTTTGGATATGACGGTTGATGAAGCGTATCGTTTCTTTATCAATCATCCACAGATAAGTCGTAAATTGGAATTACTAAAACGTGTCGGTTTGGATTACATAAAACTTGGGCAAAGTTCGCTTGATTTGTCGGGGGGTGAAGCCCAGCGTATAAAGTTGTCGCGTGAATTGTCCGCGCGTGGAACGGGTCAGACACTGTACATTTTGGACGAACCGACGACGGGTTTGCATTTCGAAGATATTAAACAATTACTTGGCGTGTTGCACGAATTTGTAGAGCAGGGCAATACCGTCATAGTTATCGAACATAATTTGGAAGTGATAAAAACCGCGGATTGGATTATCGACCTTGGGCCGGCGGGCGGTGCGGGTGGCGGACGTGTTATTGCAACCGGGACACCTGAAATGGTGGCCAAGAATCCAAATTCACTTACCGGAAAATATCTTAAGAAGTACCTGGACAAATAGACTTTTGTAAAATAAAATCTTAACAGAACATAAGGAGAACAAAATGTTTGGATTTGGCAGAAAGAAAAAACAAGAATCAATAAATCCCGAAGAACCACATGTGCCAAAGGGCATGCGTGAAACGGCGGAACGCATGATGGCGGGCGTGTTTGATATGAACGACATGTTGGCGCAATTAAAGCAGATTAAAAAGATGAGCAATTTTAGTGGCTTGCTTAAAATGGTGCCGGGTATGTCGGGCGCGGTTTCGGCGATAAAAGAAAAAATCAAAGACGGCAGTGTCGATGAACAGATAAAAATACTTGAAGCGATGACCCCCGCCGAACGTGCGGAACCGGAAAAAATCTTTGCCAATGCCAAGGCGCGTATTGCAGAGGCGGCGGGCGTAACGGTGCGCGAAGTTGAACATATTATAAAGCAATATACAAAAATGAAACAGCAAATGGCGATGATTCAACGCATGGGCGGTATGGAGGCCGTAATGCAGAAAATGCAACAGGGTGGCACACCGGACGGCGTGAAATAATTGTAGCATAAAGGTATAAAAATGAGAAAAAAAATTTGGCCGGTCACATCTGTCGAAAGTGGCACACGGTTGTATGATTATGAAACAGGTGACTTCCTTGGGTGGGGGGGTAGTGTGACGTACAAAGGACGTGATTTTTATTATCCTTTTGGGGTCAAGATTGTTGGTGGGCCATTAAGGCCGATTGGGGCGAATTGGTGTAAGGTTATGTATGCGTTTACACCATCGCGTTTGCGCTTGTATACTGAATACAGGCGTATGTGTGATTTCCAAAAAAGAATGCGCCAGCAAAAAGAGCAGTATGAAAAGGTAGCTTGAGGTTACCAAGGAATTGTACGGCGTAATGAAAATAACAAATAATAAAATTGCGAAACATAAATCTTCGGTTGCGTGGTTAACGCGCCAGGCCGCCGACCCATATGTTGCGCGTGCGCGGCGCGACGGTTATCGTGCGCGCGCGGCATATAAACTTATCGAAATAAATGAAAAATACAATTTTTTGAAAAATGGGCAAACGGTTGTGGACCTTGGGGCGGCGCCGGGTTCGTGGTCGCAATTTATTGCGCGGACTTTCCCGAAAACAAAAATCTTTGCGATGGATTTGTTGGAAATAACACCGATAAATAATGTCGAATTTTATCAGGGCGATTTTACCACAGATGAAGCGTTGCGGTGGTTGGAAGAAAAACTTAAACTAAATGATTCTGCAAACGGTGTCGTTGATGTTGTTGTGTCGGATATGGCGCCAAATACCGTTGGACATCAAAAAACGGATCACTTGCGCCAAATGGTTTTGTTGGAATATGCGTTTGACTTTGCGTGTCGCGCATTAAAGCCGGGCGGAACATTTGTTGCAAAATCTTTTACGGGTGGAACAACGAACGAATTGTTGAAAAAAATAAAAGAAAATTTCGAATCGGTGCATCATGTGAAACCGGCGGCATCGCGCAAGGATTCTGTGGAAATGTTTATTGTTGGACTTGGGTTCAAAAATAATGTATAATGTATTGGTAAAAAAGGAGAGAAAATGCCAAAAAAGACATTAACAAAAAAGACAGCAAGAAAAAATACACCGGCGAAAAAGCCAGCCGCAAAGCGTGCGCCGGCGCGTCGCACCGTTGTGCGTGAAACTGTGGCGGTTGCACCGAAAAAGCGTCCAATGGTTGGGCCTTTGGCGGCGATAAGGGATTTTTGGCGTCGGTATTTTGATTTTGTTGGTCGTTCAACACGTGCGGAATTTTGGTTTGGAATTTTGTTCGCGTTCTTGGTGAATTGGTGCTTTGCGTATTTTGTTGGCGGAACAATTTCTTTGGTTGTAAGTGCGATATTGTTCATACCGATTATGGCGCTTTCTGTTCGCCGTTTCCGTGATGCGGGTGTTTCGGTTTGGCTTTATATCATTCCGATGTTATTCATATACTTGATACCGGTTCTTCGTGGGTCGGCGTGGTATGCAATGGTCGCGTTCGGCTATATTTCGTCGGGCATGGCGCTGTATACGTTGTTCTTTATCATTGATACTATATTCAATATCGTTGTTGGTTGTTTGCCAACCAGGAGATAGTTGTTAGTGATAAGTGTAGATGATTAGTTAAACCCGCCAAGAATACCGGCGGGTTTAAATATTTGTATCAACATCAAACATTACTGTGGAAAATGGATCGCGCGTTGTGCCGCCGCCGATGTTTGCATCGCACTGAAACGTGTGTTCGCGATAAGTGGTGTGATATAATTATCGACATTTGGTGTATATTGCGCACCGTTCAATACGACTATCACCGGTGTTTGACCGTCACAGTCAATAGAATATCTTGATGGATCATAATATTTGCCGTAACAATTACCGTCCAATGTAGCAACATAGTTCATATCCGCCAAATACGAACATGTTGGTTCCGCACCATTTTTTACTACATCGCCATTCGTTAATCTCAAGATATCGTCTCCGTCATAGTCAGACCCCAAAACCCCCATGCACCAAACCCGTTTATATTCGCCGTTAACAAGAACCATCGCACCATTTTGAGATGTTTTGCGTGCACCATAACATTGTTCCGATGCAACATAAACTTCGGTATCGAAATCCGAATTTATGCCGTCCCGGTGTGCGATGGCGGCGCGTTCCATTGCGACCCTATCGGTACTATTATCAGTAAGTGCATCGGGGCATATATACTTTTTCCCGCGACAATTGCCAGAATAATCCCATGAATCTTCGGAATCAAAATCAATGCCCATTGTCGTGGTTGGATAGCAATGCGTATCATTAATTTGGCATATCGTGTCCCGGATCCACCAATCAAGAGTCACACCAAATGCGGTACCACATGTGGTACATCCAAAAAGTAAAATTGCAAATTGTCTTTTCATTTCCCCACCATTATATCAATTTTTTGTATGTCGTGCAAGTTATCATTGTTCACGACATAGTCCCCATTTTTCGTTTGCGTTTGTTTGATTATAAAAATCAATTAGTAATCCGTCCGGATTTTCGCTGTAACTTTCCCATGTGCCGCCCATGTCGGTGCATTCCTTGGCAAGTACCGTCGACATGTCGGCACGCACAGAATCCATAACTTCGTTTACATCGGCAAGTATTTCAATTGGAATCGTTGCGTTTGGTGCCGAATAATCCGAAGGGCGCATACAATACTGCATCGCATAGATTACCATTTTTTGATACAGACTGCCCGAATAGTCTTCGCAATTGACGCCGTCCCTGCGTGGTTGACTTGTGCCACCCGAACATGTCCAACCGGCGGGACATGCAAAGCATTTTTGGTTTCCTTCGTGCATCCCAAGATAATATTCCGGTTCGCAAGAAGAGTATATGCGATTTGCCCAGCAACTGTATTGCGCCGGTGGTTGTGGGGTGCCTATTACATTCAATATATCATCGGTATCATCTATTGGTGTTATTTCCCCGCTGTATGCAGAAAGTTGGATATATGTACAATCGGGGTTGTCCGCGTATTCTATGGTGCCGGGTGTATAAACGCGACAGCCGTATGGATATTCGTGGGTGACATCACTTGTCGGAACACGACACAGTTTTTTCGCGTAATCTTTCAAAGTAGCAAAGCAATTCTGACCGATTTTTTGATCGACGATTTTTCGCATTTCTGTGACCAGTAATTGAAGCCCCGACGGACCGCCACCGTACAAATTACTGCAAGTTTCCAATTTTTCCGTACACATTTCTTCGGACAGTTCAAGTCGCGTGCCAAGTAACATTTGGTTTTCGATATTACTGTAATCGCGTAATTGTGATGTTTTTTCGTCATAGCATTTATTCACGACATCCATACAGTCATTTTTAACCTGTTGAATCCGTAGTTGTTGACCTTGGTATATTTCGGTAATTGCCTGGCGCAGGTATTCGTCCCATACGGTGTCCGCAATATCGCGACAGGTTTCAAGTGTGTGTTCGGCAAATTTCCTTTTCGAATTTAATTCCGTCACAAGTTTGGCATTTATACTGTTGGTTAATATGTTGCCGGCAAGTGAAATTTGATCGTTCAGTTTATAAAAATTCTTGGTATATATTGGTTCGCCGGTTACGCGGTCAAGATAAAGTCCGGTTAAATCCAAACAATGAACATAGTTCGCACCGCACGCGGTATCCGCGGTGATATCCGCGCGCACGCCGGCAATGCATTCGTTTATTGCGGTCGAATTATGCGAATCGTAATTTTCCAATCTTGCCGCGTTCATTTCCCGATTTGTTTCGCGTATCGCCGCGTTTGCGGTGATAGATTGCTTGTCCAATGCGGTCAGTAATATCGAACAATCATTTTCAATATACATGCCATATGCGGAAACAACCATGTTCAATGTGGTCATCGATGGACATGTTGGCAATACCAATTCGGCACACTGGGAATGAACGGCGTTATACAATGATTCGCCCGAAAGGTTCGCAATGTTTGTTCCCGAAACAAGTTCGGTTGTATTCCAAATTTGATTTATGTCGCCCGCAATGTCCAATGTGCCCGCGGTTGAAAGCGAATTTGTTTTCGCACTTTTTAATACATCGCCAATGGCGGTCAGTTTTTTGTTTGACGCGGAATTATCCTTGGTGGTTGAAAGTTTCTTTTCCCCATCGGACGCAGACAGCATGGCTTTGACCTCTGCCGGGGTTTTTAAAATTGCGTCGATGTTCAAGTTTTTGAAATCCGTCAATTGATCCGAAGCATTGGTCAACGCGCGTTCGCGTGTTTTAACGGTATCAAGTTTCGAAGAACATATGCAACGCCGATAGTGGTCGTCAACGGTTGCACAAAATTGATCCATACAGGAAAAATATGCCTCGTAACATTGGACATAATCTTCATCAAAAGTGTTGGTTTTAATGTTTTGCGTTGCGCGCGTGGTTGTGGTGCGTGATATTGTGGAACGGGCCGTACGACCAATTGCCGCCGTTGTTATTGCACCACGTGGATTTGTTGCGGTGCGCCCCGGTCGAACGGTGCGCGTTGTTGTAGTGCTTTGCGCGGTGCGCGGGGAAATATTGCGCGCGTTTCTTTGGGTCGTTGCGATACGTGATGCAACGGTTTGACCCGCGCGGGTTGTTTCGCTTGGTTGACCGCGCACAGGGGAATTTTGCGTGCGCACAGCCGCCAACGCCGAAAAGGCGCAAAAAGCGCATATTGCAAAAGAAAGTATTTTCCCTTTCATTCCTTTGGATTCATGCTAGCAAAAAAATAAAAAATCCCGCAAGTGGTTTTTGGAATTTTTAATTGCAGAATTTGTCGTTTGTGATAGAATTCTTTCGCGAAAGTAATGGAGATACAAAATGTACGATTCAAATAATGTTTTTGCAAAGATTATTCGTGGGGAAATACCTTCAAAGCGGATTATTGAAAACGAATATGCTTTGTCTTTTTATGATGTGAACCCAATGTGTGAAAAGCATGTTTTGGTTGTGCCACGTGGCGAATATGAAAATATACTTGATTTTGCGCGTCGCGCGTCGGCGGCGGAACAGGCGGGATTTTGGGATTGCTTTGTTAAAACCGCGGATGCAATCGGGGTAAGTTCTGAATTTAATGTTTTCGCAAATGCTGGTGCTGATGCGCCGTTGTTTAATCAAAGCGTGTTTCATTTCCACCTGCATTTGATTGCGGGGGAAAAGACGCCGGCGTGTATCAATATTGTGAAAGAAATGCTATGCCAAGAATAAATTTGCGTGTAATTCCGCGGGCGCGGCAAAATAAAATTACGACGGATGCTGATGGAACTTTGCGCGTGCATATAACCGCTGCACCGGCGGGCGGTGCGGCAAATGTTGCGGTCGTGCGCGCGATTGCGGAATATTTTGATGTTCCAAAGTCACAAATCAAAATTATTCGCGGCGAAACATCCCGGGATAAGGTTGTAGAAATCCCCGATTAAATTGTTATTCGCCGTAATTCTTAATCTGTTGGAAAAGTTCGTCTGGGGTATCGGCGACATGAAAATTATAATCATAGACGTTTTCGATAAAGCCGTTGTCTTGCATACATAAAAACATTTTTGAAAAAGATTCCCAAAATTTTGCGGTATTCATGAAAAATATCGGTTTTCGTGATTCGCCAATTTGCTGCATCGTTAAAATATCGGTGAATTCGTTCAATGTGCCGATGCCACCCGGCAAAATGATAAATCCGTCGGAAAGGTCATACATGCGTTGTTTGCGTTCATTGACGCCCTCTACAATTTCCGCCTGGACATCCGCGTGAACGGGTTCTTGCTTTGCGACGACATTGTGTGTTGTGACGCCCAATACAACGCCACCGTTGCGGATTGCCGACGAAGCCGTCGCGCCCATAAGTCCGGTACTACCCGCGCCGAATATCATCCGGATTTTATTTCGGGCAAGTAATTCGCCAACGCGGACCGCGTCACGTTCAAACTGAGGATTTGTACCAAATTGGTGACCACAATACACCGCCAAAGAATTTAATTTTTGTGTCATGTTTTTCCTTTATTTTTCGGAATTATAGCATAGAATATAACGGTTATGAACAAAAATTTTGTGGATTTTATGAGAAAATATAGCGGGCGTAAAATCGCCGTCGCCGTCAGTGGCGGTGTTGATTCGGTCGCACTTTTACATTGGATGGCGGAATTTTGCGGTGGAAACATTGTTTGCCTGCATGTGAATCATCGGTTGCGCGCCGCCGCCGAGGTCGAAACACAATATGTTCGCGATTTGTGTAAAAAGTTAAATGTTCCGTGTCATATTTTTTATTGGGACGATGAAAAGCCGGAAACCGGAATCGAAGATGCCGCGCGACTTGCACGGTATAAGATGATGACGGACTTTTGTCATGAAAATAATATCGAATTTATTGCGACCGCGCACCAGGCGGACGACCAAATCGAAACTTTTTTGATGAATCTTGGGCGGGGCAGTGGGGTTTACGGGCTTGCGGCGATGCGTGGCGTTGGGTTGATGTTTGGTATTAAGATTATCCGCCCACTCTTGGGCGTGTTTAGGCGTGAATTGCGTGACTATTGCGATTCGCGTGGGATTAAATATTTTTCTGATGAAATGAATGATGATCCGCACTATACCCGCGTTCGAATTCGGCAAAATCGGCATTTAATTGGTGAAAAACTTGGGATTTCCGACGAACGCATTTTGACCGCGATTCAAAACCTGGGGCGCGTGCGCGGGGAAAGGGAATTAAACCTTGGTGCGTTGGTGCGCCGGGTGGTGCGTGGAAACCGCGCAATGTTTGATGAAACTTTTCTGTTTGACCTTGGCGATGATATTAGGCTAAAGTTTATCGGAACAATCATTCGTCGAATTGGGGGGGACAGGTATCTGCCACGATTGGATTCGTTGATTCGTGCCGATGAAATGTTGCGTGCGGATTGCAAGTTTACATTGGGACATTGCACGATTCGGCGCTTGCGTGGGCAAATTTTGGTCGTCCCCGAAGGCGAAAAAACAAGTTTTAGGAAAAAACATGGAAAAAAATATATTCAAAAATTCAAGTAAACCGAAATCGCGCTTTGGGATTTCGTCGATTTTTTTTGGCGTTTTTGTTGCACTGTTTTTGGCGGTGGTGGTAAATTCTTTTGTTGGCGAAGAAAATCCATCTGGTGTTGTGAAATCTGGTCCGGTGGAATTATCTTTTTCCGATGTGTTGCGCCGTGCGGGCGAAATTCAAACGATGAAGATTCGTGGTGATGTCGCAACGGGAAAATTGAACGACGGAACGGAATATCGCGCCGTTGTGACATACAGTCCCGAAATGTTGGAAAAATTTGCGTCGGGCGGAACGGCGGTTTCAATTGATAGTTCGAAAACTTGGGTTGATTACCTGGGCATATGGGTGCCGATTATTATGGGCGTGTTTTTCATTTGGTGGATATTGCGTGGAATGCGTGGCGGGGCCGGTGGATTGGGACGTGCGCTTATTGGACAAAACCCGACCAAGGTTTTAACCGGAAAACCAAAGACGACCTTTAAAGATGTTGCTGGAATCGATTCGGAAAAACAAGAATTGGCCGAGGTTGTAGATTTCCTGCGCGATAAATCAAAGTTTGCCGCCGTTGGTGCGCGTGTGCCGCGTGGCATATTGCTTTCGGGCGAACCGGGAACCGGTAAAACGTTGCTTGCGCGGGCGATTGCGGGCGAAGCAAATGTTCCGTTCTTTGCCACATCGGGAAGTGATTTTTCCGGAATCATCGTCGGTTTGGGTGTTGCAAAAATCAAAGATATTTTTGAAATGGCGAAACGCAACGCACCTTGCTTGCTGTTTATCGATGAAATAGATGCGATTGGTCAACGGCGCAGCCAGGCATCTTTTAATGACCAAGATCGTGAACAGACTTTGAACCAATTGCTTATTGAAATGGACGGGTTTTCGAACGAAACGGGAATCATTGTTATTGGCGCGACTAATCGCCCGGACATGTTGGATCCCGCGCTGTTGCGGCCTGGGCGTTTTGATCGCCAGGTGCATATTGATTTGCCGGACATGAACGGTCGGCGCGAGATTTTGGAACTGCACGCGAAAAAAATCAAAATGCACGAAGGTGTGAACCTTGAAAAATTGGCGCGTGGTACGACCGGGCTTTCGGGTGCAGATTTGGAAAACTTGCTGAACGAATCCGCGTTGCATGCGGTGCGGGCGGGGCGCAAAATGGTAACGGACGAAGATATCGAAGAAGCGCGCGATAAATCATTGATGGGCCCGCGCAAAATTCGCAAGATGCGCCCCGAAGATATTAAACTTACCGCGTATCACGAAGCCGGCCATGCGTTCGCCAGTACGACCTTTGCCGGCATCGCCGACCCGATACACAAGGCGACGATTATTCCACGCGGGCGTGCATTGGGCATGGTGCAACACTTGCCGATTGATGACAAGGTGTCAATGAGTTTGGCGGAGGTTAGGGCGAACCTGGTTATAGATTTGGCGGGGCGTGCCGCGGAACAGGTTTTCTTTGGCGCGGATAAAATCACGACCGGTGCGGAATCGGATATTGCGATGGCGACGCAACTTGCGCGGCGTTCGATAACAACGGCGGGGTTGTCGGATAAAATCGGCTTGGTCGCCGTAAACCAAGTGCAAACTTTTGGCACGCGTGTTCCGCTGGAGGCGGCGTCTGAAAAAACCGCCGAAACGGTCGATGCGGAAATAAAGTCTTGGATTGATAAAGCATACGCGGATGCGGTCAAAATTTTGACCAAAAATAAAAAGACCGTTGAAAAATTGGCACAGGAATTGTTGAACCGCGAAACGCTTACTGGCGACGAAATTATGGAAATTGTTTCGGGCAAAAAGGCCGCGACAAAACAGGCTAGAAAAGTTGCGAAACCCAAAAAGGCGCGCGTTGCAAAAAAATAAATTTGAAGTTTTGCATATGAAGCCAGAGTTTACTAATTCAGTATTGGTGACGGCTGGTGATGATGCGGTGATTTTTGATGCGTGGGGGCGCGCGACGGATTGGCAAAAATTGTTGGAATCGCGGAAATTGAACTTGCGTGCGATTTACGCAACGCATGGGCACAGCGACCATATTTCCGCCGCGCCGGAACTTGCGCGGGTGTATAATGTGCCTTGGTATATGAACGGGCGTGATTTGCCGTTGGTGTTGTGGGGAAATCAGATTTTGGATTTTTGGGAATTGCCACGAATTCCGGATGATTTTATAAAACCCCAAGATTTGCATGCTGGCAAAATAAAAATTTTGAATGACATAGATATGGAAATAATCGCCGCGCCGGGGCATTCGGCGGGCGGGGTTATGTTTTACTTTCCGGAATATAAAATTTTAATAAGTGGCGATACAATTTTCCGCGACGGTGTTGGTCGCACAGATTTACCGGGTGGCGATGCGGATATACTGAATAAAACAATTTCGGATTTGATGGCGCGCAACTTGCCCGACGACACATACATTGTCCATGGCCACGGTGTGGATTCAATGATGAAAGATATTAAACAGAATTTTAATTGATTGACATTATATTAAATTGTGCTACCTTTTGAAGGAAGGGGACATAAAATGGCTGATAAATTTGTAATAATTCAAAATTTTACTTATAACCGTTATACGCCGGATTATGCCGGTCGACCAACGCAGATAAATGTTGGTACGGCGAACGAAGATTTTCAAAAAAAGTTTATTGAATTTATGCGTAATTGCAAACCTGTGGATGGCAACAGATTCCATTGTGGATTTGATGTATTCATTGACGATAATACTGCATTCGAAGTAATACCAAATCGCAAAAAACCGGCGGTTGATTGGGAACCGGGATCGTCTTGTAACGAAGCGGAAAAAAACGAAATACTTATCGTTATGAAGCCATGTGTGTTGAAAGATACTGATTGTGTTGCAAAGAGTTGGTACGATTGCCCGCTGTGTATTGCATCCGGCAAATGTCCATCGCCGTTTATCAGAAAATACATCGGTAGAATTTTCTTTTCCAACCAATACGGTATAGAGAGATAAAATCAAATTTGTTTTT
>JAZLCM010000012.1:0-2441 GCA_045614245.1 Candidatus Enterousia sp. | reverse complement strand
GTTTTACCACTTGGGTCTTCCGCGGTTTCAACATGGTCGGGATAACTTAAACCCGAATAGCGAGTATATGAAAAATCGACACGAATATCATTGTTCAATGCCGAACCAACCGAAACTTGCAGTGGAATAACCGTATCATGTTGGAAATCCGCATCGCTAAACGCGCCGGGAACAACATACGCGTCCCTTTCGCCCATGTAATCCGACTTCATAGCCCCCATAATACTTGCGGCATAGGCAACAGACAACCCGACATATAAACCGCTGTCCGCCAACCTGTCATAATCAGATGGTAAATAGTATTTCCGACCCGCCGCCGTCGCCGCAGACCCAACCTGGGGCAGGGCGCCCGTCACACGCGTAGTCGGCACCGCAACGCCGGAATTTGCAACCAAAACAGTCCCGTTCGCCGTCGGCAATTGAACCGTGGCGGCCGGATAGGCAGCCTGGTTCTGCATCTGTTGTTGATATTGCTGTTGATAAAGTGGAACTTGCGCCGATGGGTACGCCGGATACGCCGCACCCGCAACACCCCTTGTGCCGATTAAAAAACCAAGAAAAGTGGCGGAAAACCCGATGTTCCTCATACTTCTTTCTTTACTCTCTTGGGGGTATTATATCATAAAATCGATATTAAAAAAAGTGTTTTAATATGAAAACGGACCCAACCCGGTCCGTTTTTTTATAATGTTTATTTTTCGGCTTTCTTTTAGAACAAGAAATTAAATTTGAAACCGCTTTCAACCTTTACATTTGTTGTGTTCGCAGACAAACGCGCACCGGTATCATAGGTATCTTCGACATACCACGCAATTTGCGCCCCCGGGGTAAATTGATACGCAATCGTGAAAGTAAGGGCATATTCATCGAAACGATCTTGCATGTCTTTAAAGTTGGTCAGCAAGCCATCAACAGCTGTTCGAACATCGGGCATCAAATCTGTATGAATACCTTTCAATCCGTTGGTCGCATGGTGTTTATAATTAAACGCTATGCCACCCGAAAGTTCATCGGACATTTGATAAAACACATTTGCGCCGGCGTTGACTTCCCATGTGGATTTAATATCAACTGATATTTCACGTGGTAATCCTGGCACCAAGCCGGATAAAGCCGAAACATCAATTTCATTATTGTGGTTGCCCCATGTTCGCAGAACTTCGACAAAACCACTGGTGGTAAGTCGTGTCCAACGATACCCAAGTCGTGTTCCCAAATGTGCACCCCAACGACCATTTGAATAATTATCGTAATTAAATACGAACATTTTTGCCAAGTTACTAGTATTGATTGATGATTTAACCAATTTACCTTTCATTCTTTCAACACCGCCAAGGTGGAAATCGCCGTACATATCCCACACAAAGCCTTCCATATTATCAATCACGCGATATGTCGTCCCAAGACGCCCAAGATGGAATCCCTTGCGATTTATATCCGGGTCATAAGTGTAGCCCGCACTGACATGCGCCGCCCATCGGTCGGTTATACCAACACCAAATTCCTGGGCGGGACGCCATATTGGAAATTCCGTACTTCCGCTATTGCCGCGCAGAACCTGGTTGTCCGTAGAATCGGTGATTTTATACATCAACCCCAATGTTGTTTTTGAATACACATCACGCGCACCCGGCAAGAACAATGGATTTTCCATGTTTGCCGCCATAGCGGAAGTTGCCATCGCCGCCGTTGCCACCGCAATACCAAATATTTTTTTCATTTGATTTTCCTTTCTTTCATTCGTCCCACGAAGCCTTGGCGTAGTGGGATTGTTCATCCACCAACCCCCATTATTGGCAAGATTGGTGCCGCACCCCCACACCGCCCATTCTTGGCAACAGTGCTGTTTTGGGAATACGACCCCAATATGATTACGCAACTTTAAAATAAAGTCAAAGTTTTTATGATAAGCCTTGAAAACTGTGGCAAAAAACATTATTATATTGTAAAGGTAACGGCGATGAAAAACGAAACTATTTCTAAAAAAACACAGGCGGATTTGTCGCGCGCATATATGAAGGTTTACAAGGCTTTTGTAAATGTGTACGAATCCAAAGGGGTTGCCCGTGCCCAATCACAGTTTAATGCGATCTGTGTAATGCGTGAAATTATGAATGCGCACAAAGATACGGCGGATAATCCGGCAATCAAGTTTTTAAACGAACTTTATAATACACATTACAGGGTTGTTGCGAAAAAAACAATGCTTTCACCGAACAAGGATAAAATTGAACCTGTATCTGTGACGGACGGTGGCGCGGTTGTTTTACGGGCGATAAATGATTTTGAAAGTGCCATTGCTGCGGTGGGTTCGAACGTTTTATGCGTCCTAAGGAAGGTATCAAATGTGTTCAATTTTTCCACCGCGAAAAAAACACAGATGAGTTTTTCTTCATGGTTGGATATATCAGTAGATGACGCGGATATTGTGAAACTTGAAA
>JAZLCM010000011.1:0-1920 GCA_045614245.1 Candidatus Enterousia sp. | reverse complement strand
AACTTTTGATACATTGGTTGCAAGATATTGCAAATGGTGCGCCGATTAAATCACTAACATTAATGTTTCAGCGCGAAGTTGCGGAAAGAATCGTCGCAAAAACGGGTGATGATGCGTATGGGCGCCTTAGTGTTTTAACATCATTGGTGGCGGATGCAAAAATTTTATTTGGTGTTCCATCGACCGCGTTCGTGCCAAGGCCCAAGGTCGAAAGTGCGGTGGTGCAAATAATTCCAAATGCGAACAAGATAAAGAAAATAAAAAACATATCTGTGGTTGAAAATTTAACTGCGAAACTTTTTGGTATGCGTCGAAAAATGATTCGCGGAATTATGCGTGATATAGATTGGGAAAGTTTCGGTTTAACCGGCACCGAACGCGCCGAAGATTTATCGCCCGAAAAATTTCTTGAACTTTCGAAAAAATTGGTTGCATAACCACCACATATTTTTGTTATAATGAATCACGAGTCGTATGGAGAGAGAATTGTCTTTATCGGTCCTGATATTTTTTGCAATGATTTTTGTTTTGGTATTCTTGCTGCGCACTATGCGGGTTGGCGCTTTGGTGGCGTTTTTACTTGCAGGTATGATATCGGGACCATATATTTTGAATTTGTTTCAACTAAATTCAACATGGACATTTCTTGGCGATCTTGGCATTTTATTTTTGTGGTTTAACATTGGACTTGAAATAAATATCAAGCGTCTTTGGCAAATGCGCCGAACGATTTTCGGCTTTGGTGCGACCCAGGTTTTAATGGTTGCGATAATGTTGTTTCCGATTTTGTTTGGACTGACGACATGGTCGGTAATCGGTGCAATAACAATTTCGCTTTTGTTTGCGATGTCCAGTACTTCCGAAGATTTGCAATTACTGACCGACCGCAATCAATTAAATACAACAATGGGACATCAAACATTTTCAATTTTATTGTTCCAAGATTTGTTGTCGATTCCATTGCTTGCCATGTTGCCGGTTTTTGCAGGCAAATCATTTAACCTTGGCGCGACACTTGTTGATGTTACGGTTACATCTGTGACATTGATTTTCGGTGTGGTTGTCGTTGGGCGGTTTATTTTAAATCCGCTTTTGAAACGTGTATCAAAATTAAAATCCAAAGAAGCATTTTTACTTGTCATCATGTTGAACATCGCGGTTTGGGCGGTGATGATGAACCTTTTGGGATTGCCGACGGGACTGGGCGCATTTTTGGCGGGTATGTTGATGTCTGAAACAATATACAGTCATCAAGTCCGCGCAGAAATTGACCCGTATGCGTTACTGTTTTTATCATTATTCTTTATATCGCTTGGCATGGGATTGAATTTGGAAGTGCTTGCGCGGAATTGGTACATTGTTGTCGGTGGTATGGCGGGCTTAGTATGCATAAAGTTCTTTGCTTTGTTCATGGTCGCGCGTGTGCGCCAAGTTCCAACCCACGATGCGCGACTTATTGCATTAATGTTAAGCCAAGGTGGCGAATTTGCGTTGCTGATGTTCCAAACGATGAAGACCAGTGGAATTTCCGCGGTGCCTGCACCCGACCAAGAAATTTTGACCGCGATAATTATACTATCGATGGTGACAACGCCGTTCTTGCTGACACTGCATGATAAAATCTTTCGTTCAAAAACAATGTTTGCGCGTGCGCGTGCGCGCCAGTTAAACAGCGGCAATGACGGCATAAAACCCGAAGTTATAATTTGTGGCTTTGGTCGTGTCGGGCAAATTATCGCGTATGTTTTGGGTTCGCGAAAGATTCCGTATGTTGCGCTGGACCTGGACGTCAATGCGGTGATGATTGGGCGTGAACATGGATATAATGTTTTCTATGGCGACAGTACAAATCCGTCCGTCTTGCGCGAATTTGGTTTGGGAACGCGTCGTGTGCGGGCGGCGGTGGTCGCGCTTGATAAT
>JAZLCM010000010.1:0-8537 GCA_045614245.1 Candidatus Enterousia sp. | reverse complement strand
CGGAAATGGTAATATGTATCCACAAGGTACGATTTCGGGCACACTGTGCGAACAATACACACAAGAACAATGCGAAAAAGCTACCGCCTATTGTCAATATAAAGACGGCAAATGCATCGCAAACGCCGAAATTCAAAAAAGCAATTTGATATGTAATGCAAGAACACAGATCGATTGCGAAAATGGTGACGGCAAATGCAAATTCGTAAACCAACAATGTATATCTGCTTCAGACGCAATAGATATAAATCCTGAACAGATGACACAGAACATTATATGCAACAAGAAGAAAAAAGAATCTTGCAACGGTAATTGCCAATGGGATGAAAACGCAAACAACGGCAAAGGCCAATGTGTCGCAAAAACCAATTCGTCAACCGGGGGGGGTAGCAAACCGGCAGAAACAACAGAAGAAAATGAAAAAGCCGATATTGATTGCACCACATTGGGTAGTGCAAAATGTTTACTTCACCCTAAAAAATGCACCTTGTTTAATAGCCAATGCGTCGCAAAAACTGATACTGTCGATATCAGTATTTCGGTAACAGATCTAAGTGGGAAAGTACCGTTACTAGCAACACTTGAATGCAATGGAAAAACATCAAGCAAATCAGAAACCATCAGTTTGAAAAACGTTCCAAAAAACGCAACTTGCAAAATAATGGCTGGAAGCTGTAACACAAAAACAAACCTAGGTGCTACGCAATTAAAAGGTGTGCCTTCTTATCAATTGAAGTGTCCTCTTATTGATGAATGTTTTGATAACCAAGGGGAAACATGGGAACGGAACAAACATGATAACGACGGCGAATGTAAAAAAAAACTGAAAAAATAGTAAACACACCTGTAAAAACCGAAACAATAACACAAAAATCTGCGACGAATTCCACGCAATCAAAACCCAATGCGTCTGGATCTAACTGTCAAAATGCATGCAACGAACTTAGGTTAACCGAAGAATTATTTCACACAAAACTTCCTTTTTCACACCCAGATTGCGAAGAAGCCTGTGATCAAAAATTAAAAGACTTCTGCAAAACTTTTGAAGAAAAAATTATTAAATTCGGTAGTGGCAAAAGGAAAATCACATGGGCAAGTTCAGCTTGGCGCGAACATTACTATGGTTGCCAATATACCGGTGAAACGGTAAATTAAATCAAACCTTGGAACTTATTGTTCCGTTTTCATCATACAAGGAAAACTTACACTAACAACTTTCCACTAACCCCAACAAATCTTTTTCCGTTTTTACAACCGTAATTCCATCCGCAATCCATTCAGCGGAAACTTTGTCGATATCCATTATGCTGTCGGTCGCCAAATATAAAACAGGCTTTAAATTCTTTTCGCTTTGCGCTTTTTTCAATTCCGCAATCGGCGAAGGCTTTTGCTTGCCCGCCGCAAACCAATCGATTTCGTCCGCAACCCAAAAATCATCGTCATCATGCACCGCGACCGCAAAACCATTTGCAACAATCAAATCGCCATCCATATTCGCATCAATTCCCGCCGCCCGCAAAGCATCATAAACCGACGGTTTTTCTTTGGGCGTTTCCGCGTCCGTAACCACATTGGTTTTATCATCATCAAAATTTATGTCGGCAAATACCGGAACATCTGAATCAGGCACCGGCGCATCCATATCAAAATCCGTCGGTATAGGCATTCCACCATATGCCGGAACATCGGTAACCTTTTCATTTGAAACCGATTCGATTACGGGCGCGATTTCGGCCGGCTTTTCATCTTTCAATTTGGTCGCCGCATCGGGTCGATTAAACACCGACATTTGCCGCGCGCCATAGTTCCTTTGCGCCCGCATAAATGTTTCACGCATTTCCGCCGGCACACCGCTTCGCAATTCCGGCAAAGGTTCTTGGGGTACCACAACCGGCACAACCGGTTCAGGCTTCGGTTTCGGCGCTTCTTCGGTAAAGCACTTTGGCAAAGGAATTTTTACCGGCATTTCTTTATTTCGCACCGTCAACATTGTCGTTGCAACATACAACGGCACCGCCGCCAAAATTAAAATTCCAAAAACAAACCCTGCGAAACCATGCAACTGCAAATGTAGCAACTTTGTCCAATGCGCCAACGAAAACATATTGAAATTAAACAGCCCGCCCAAAATCAACCACATGACAAATACATAAACAGCCGTCCACGCAACCGCGCGTCTAAAATTCGCAAAATATTTTTTTTCATTGCTCACTTATACTAACTCTTGCCTAACATTATAGACATATTTTGCTTTCTGTCAACCAAGTATTTATTTTTTAATAAAATTTTAAAAAAGACTTTTTTATTACCCTTTTCTATGATATAATGTCACAGATAGAAAGGAGGGTTTTTCATGCGAAATGTGCTGAAAACTGTATATAAAAGTGTAATCGGTATATCAATTATTGCGGTGGCGACCGCCTGTTTTGCCGCCCCCGAGGCATCCCGCGGGACCGCGTCGCAAAACCGTGGACGTGGGACGGCCGCATCACGTATGCCGTCTATTCCAATTTTGCCGGTAAGTGGTCTTGGCAATGTCACACTTGGCACAAGTGATATAAATCCGACGCCAACGCCGAATCCGAACCCAAATCCTAATCCAAATCCAAACCCGGATCCGGACCCGGACCCGGATACACCAATCAATCCGCCTTCCCCACCTTCGCCGCCCCAGCCCGAGACCAACTGTCCCGATGGCGGTGTTGAAAATTCGTCTTATACGGTCGAAAGCTGTATGAACGATATCTTGGGGTGCGTAAATGGTGGCGCGTTACCAAATGGTATCAATTCGCTGTTTAACGAAGATTTACGTAATTCGATTGTGAACGGTATGGGGCTTTGTTTGACCCAGGTTGAAAGATGCGTTTCAACGGTTCGTCGTAATTGCCAATATGTCTATGCATCTAATACTGATGTTTGGCTTGACTTTAACGCGCGCAAAGTCCAACCGGAATACTATGCGTTCGTTCTGCGTCAAACGGGATTAACCCCGACCCAGGCGGAAAACACATGTTTATTGCTTGACCGCAACACATACGGTGCGGCGTTTAACGCGGTTTCGACAAGCAACGATGTAACATCCGAATACAACAAACAAGTCGGTGCGTATAACAGTGCAGAAAACAATTCATTACGCAAAGCAAACCCACTTGGCGACGAAATCAACCGGACGGGTATCGACGGCAATCGTGGGTACTATGCGCGTTGGGACGCGGAAAATGCACAATGCTTGCTGCGCGTCGCGGCGTATAACAAAGACACGCCGATTACCAACAGTTGGCTGTTTGGCGCCGTCGGTGATGAAACGCCCGCCGAAGTGTGGCGTGCAACCGGATCATCGTTCACATGCAACAAAGATTTGTTTGGTTTTTCGCTGATGAACAATACCAAAACGGTCGCGGCAACTGCAATTCCGGGCGCAACATTGCTTGGTGCGGGAATCGGCGCATTGGCGGGTCATGGCGATCGTGAATTTGATTGCAAGGAAGAATCCATACGCGATACGTTATTAAAAGAATTAAAAGACAGTGATTCTATCGGTAAAATCAATATGTATATTGACCCAGATTTATCCATTACGTCATCAAAGTTGACAGTTGGTCAATGTAACGACATTTCGCACCTTTACGACCTGTGGATAATGGGTAACGAAGAAATCACAAAATGCAACAGTTCCAGCAAGGAGGGTTTCTGTGAAACCACGGTTGAAATAGGATGCGAAAAATCTGATGGTTCAGCCTTAAGTGACGAAGAACTTGAAAACTGTGTATCACAGGCATGTGTTAAACAGCCTTGTGGATGCATTGCCATTGCAAAAAACTATACCACATCACTTACAATAAGCCCCCAAGATAAGAAAAGTGATATAATCAGCCTAATACGAGAATGGGCTAGTGACCCCAAAAACGCGGCTCACTGCGATAATTGCCAATTTGCAAACCAAACCACCACAGAATGCAAATTTGTTCAATTAAACAAATCGCATCGTGATGCCACAGACATCCATTGCAATGGCACAGGTGACTGTATCACAAAAGCACAATTCCAAAAAGAATTGAATACATTGGCGGGTATATTCGGTTCGCTTGACGTATTAAAGAATGGCGAAAAAGGCAATCGTTTAAAAACCACATTGGTTGGTGCGGGTATTGGTGCCGCGACCGGTGGAACCGCAACGGCGATCACGGCATTTGTTGAAAAGAACAACATCAATTGTCGCGTGGCGGACGGACTTGCCCGTATAAGCCTTGGCAAATCGTACTCGATTGACAGGTTGCGCGACTTCTATGTCAAATGGGCATTGAACTTGCCGTCGACAATTGCACCGACCGCGGTCGTTACAAATTGCGATAACTGGTCATTGACATGCGCACTGTTCACCGATGAAAACGAATGTCGCAATGCCAAATTCAACTATCGTTCGGGCAATCTGTCCAGCGTGACATTGATAACCAATCCATGCGTCCCATCTGGCAGTGCATGTATTGCAAATATTGGTGTTGCACAGGCCAATGGTGTATGCCTGGCAAATCCGGATCCGAACCCGGAACCGCAACCGACCGACCCCATAGTTTCGAACTGTGCCGAATGGGTCAATGCGTGCAAAGCATTCACCACACAGTCCGCATGCGGCACGGCAAAGGTTATATACCTTCCACAATCTATGCTTGTTCCAAACGCGTGCAAGTATAACACGACAATAAACGAATGTCGTCCAAGTCGGGTTAAAGTGGAACGGTATATAGATATAAACACATGCCCTGTACGAATTGAATAAAACACTGGTGTCCATATAAACGTCCGCGCGACTGCGGACGTTTTTTATGCGCCCGCCCACTTCACTAACACTTGCACTAACCACTTTTTTATGATAGAATAAAACAGATAGTAGAAGGGGTTTCTTTTGAAACGGTTATCTTTTGCATTAGTAATTTTAACATGTGCATCCGGCGCAATTGCGGCGACGCGTTCTCCGTCGTTACCCACCACAACGCAACGCACTTCAAGAACAGCACAAACAACACAACCAATGCCACAGGCAGACACACGTAATGTTGCGGTGCGCAGTGCAACCCCCGCAATATCCACACGCAATGCGCGCAGCGCCACGGTGCAACCGGCACCAACGGCCGGCCGTGCGGCAAAACAAAGTGTCATCAGCACCGGAACCAAGGTTGCAACCGCGACGGCGAACACCGCGGTCGATTCGGTATGCTGGGAAAAATTCAGTGGCTGTATGGATTCTTTCTGTATGTTGGACAACGCGAACGGCGGTCGTTGCATTTGCAGTGATAAAAACGCCGAATACGATGCTATACTCGAAGAAATTCAAAAACTTGACGAACAAAGTTATCAACTTGCGACCGTTGGTGTTGAACGCATCGAAATGGGTGACGCCGTCGATGCAGTTATGTCGCAAACCGATTCGGTAACGAAAAAAGTAACGGCGGACGCAAAAAAATCAAAACGTCAATCTTTGGACCTAAGTTCATGGAATTCAATGGATTTAGACTTTGATGTTGATGCCGAAGAAATTTTCGACCTTTCGTCCGACGGTGTTTCAATCAATAACAAAACGGGCGACGCACTTTATCGCGCGGCGGCAAAGCTTTGCAATGCACAAATTCCGGAATGCAAATCGCAATCGACAATGATGGAGTTGATGTATAAACAACGCATCCGCTCTGATTGCACCGCGTATGAAAACAGCCTGCGTCAGGGTCGCACCCAAAGCGCACAAAAACTTGCCGCGGCACAAAGCGCCATGCGCGAAGCGGCACTGGAACAATATCGCAACGCAAATAAATATGACCTTGGGCAATGCACAGTACAATTCAAACAGTGCATGCAAACAACGGGCGGTTGTGGTGAAGACTTTACGGGCTGTGTCGATTTGGCGGCGCGTGCAAATTCAATGGCCAGCGTAACCGGGAAAAGCACAACGAAACAAAAAACCATCAAAGGCACATCTTCAAAAATTACTATCACTGCGGAAACTTATGATACACTGGAAGCAAAGAAACCGCTTTGTATGACGGTCACACAACAATGCGTGAACGTCCGCGACCAAGTATGGGATGCATTTTTACGTGAAGCCGCCCCGCAAATAAAATCTGCGGAATTGATTGTGGAATCAAACCTGCGCACATCGTGTATTTCCAATATATCGAACTGTTTCCAAAAGGCATGTCGTGATACGATGGATCCAAATGATCCAGAGGGTTCATACGACATGTGCCTGACGCGGCCGGATACATTGCGGTCATTGTGCAAAGTCGAAATCGATCCATGCGAAACGGCGGAACCAAAGATTATGGACTATGTCCGCGCACGGTTGAAATCTATGCGTGTTGATTCTTGCACAAACGAATTCAAAGCCTGTCTGCAATCCGAAGATCGCTGTGGCGAAGATTATACACAATGTATCGGTTTGGATACAGATACCATAGTCCAAATGTGCCCGGCGGATAAATTGGTCGGTTGCACATATGAATACAGTGGTGATGATAAAAAAGTGAAATCCGTCAATGAAATTTATGCAGAACTTGCGACCATAACCCAAGGTATATTCTTGTCCATCGATAATAACTTACTTGAAACATGCCAAAAGGCGGTAAAAAACAAAGTTATCGAAGTCTGTGGCAGTTTGTCATATTGCGAAGCATTCGATGAAGACACAACTATTGGTACGGATTCTTTGATTAGTTATAAAAACAATGCTGGCGATACAGTAATTGATGGTTTAATGAATTTTGGATTACTGGAACCAAATGATGACGGTACGGACATAGACAAAACAAACTATTCTGATTTGTTCGATGGGAATAATTTAAGGTCCGGTTTAAGCCAAACAAAAAAACGTATCGCATCAAGTATAAATGCGGTTGCTAACAAAATAAAACAAAAAATAGATATAATTAAAATAGACCAAACCATAGATATGTGTATTAACGGTCGTAGTGCAAGTTGGCGTGGTGGGGACCCAAACACAACATCAATAAACTCCAACCGTTTTCCGCACTTACTTGATTCATACACGTTAATGATATTTAATTCTGGACTTGATAAAGCCTATTTGAATTATATGGCAAAATACGATGAAATGCTGGCTTCTGCATTGGAAGATCAAAACGATGATGTTAAATCTACATTGTGTGCGGCAATATCTTATAACGAAGGTTCCGCATACTGTACAGAATATGATGTAACGGAAGATGGAGAACCTCGTTGTACGGCATTCAGTGCACATGGCGCATTGGAGGATATATTCAATGATGCTATTATAGCTACAGATACCACAAGTGGCTCTATGTCTGGGGCTGGCGCATCTGTTCGCGGCGGTTCGTCATCTGATATAGGAACAATGGGTTTATCATCCGATGGACTAAGTTACGTTATCAAGGGTGCCAATGTCGCAAAAAAGCTACAAAATATGTCAAAAGGCAAAGGCGAATATGTTCAGGTTGATGACGAAGGTAATATGATAGGTTCAATTATTATGACATCTATCTACAGTTCAGATACCAATACATGTCATATAACCACAGAATCACGTCTTTGTAAAAACATCGAAGTGGCAACAACACCGGTAGAAGTTAGAAACATCCGAAAAGGTGCTTATATACAATTACCAGATGGCACAGTATTGAACGGTGGGCAAAAGGAAGGTAGCAAAATAAAAAAATTAAAAATGGAAGTTTATGAAGGAACATATTGTTCTGAATATCAAGAACCAGTAGTAACTGTGGAAGATATCAGAATGTAACCATCGCCCGCGGATGCGGGCGGTTTTACTACATTGTCCAAAGATTCTGCATGACCTATATTTTTAATGCACAATTAAAATGGGACACCATTAAAGGAACTATTCCAGAGCGCAAGTTCTCCTCCATTGGAGGAGTCCCCGCAGGGGGAGGTGGTCAGAAAACTCGTTACCTTTCTGTATTCTCTAACCACCCCGTCGGGTGAAATCACCCAAAAAAACGTTGCGCATTTTTCGGAACCCGATGGGGGGGGGAACAGCATCGCGATAAAACCGACAGTATACCAGCTTTCTGGAATAATTTAATCGCCCGCGGATGCGGTCGGTTTTGTTCCCCTGCTCTGCGCGAATATCTCCACCAAGCTTTTCTTGACTTTTGTGAAAAATGGTTATAAAATACGCGGGCGCGCAAAGGGTTTTGCCGCGGCCGATTGGCGAAAATGATAAACTAAGCTAAAAGGAAACATAGATGATTGAAAAAAACTGGATGGCTTTGATAAAGCCGAAAAAACTAAACATTACCACCGATGAACACAATCCGAACCAGGCTGTATTGGTCGCGGAACCGTTGGAAAAGGGCTTTGGGCTTACACTTGGTACGGCGTTGCGACGTGTTTTGCTTTCATCGCTCCAGGGATGCGCACCACTGTATGTAAAAATCGATGGTGTTCAGCATGAGTTTTCAAGTATCCAAGGCATTCACGAAGATGTCGCGGATATATTACTTAATTTAAAGGGTGTTTATTTCAAGGCAAACGCCGAAGGTCAGCACAAG
>JAZLCM010000009.1:0-1914 GCA_045614245.1 Candidatus Enterousia sp. | reverse complement strand
TTTTTGAACGGTTGTCCTTGACTTTGACATTTCCTCTTTGACTTCTTTATCGGTTTTTTTATCCGCCTTTATAACAGAATCATACAAAACGGGTTCCATCTTTTTCACCCCCGCAAGGTCTATCATATCCATATTCAATCCCCAAAACAGCGAATACAGTTCATATGCCTTGTCAAACATTTTATACGCATCTTCTTTATTCCCGACGCCCAGAGCCTTGGTTCCAACCTCGTACAAACGCATTGATGCCGCAAGTAAATGTTTCGATATGCACCAAACTTCGGCGCCATTGTGTTTGCTTTTATCGACAATTCGTTCCATCAACTCTTTGCGCATATTACGCACAATGTTTATTAAATCGTAAAACCCAGGTTTTTTAGTTTTCGCACCACTAAAAAAGAAATGTTCTTCCAACGACACAAGGTTCATCAAAGCAATGGATAAATCCTGGTCCGACGACAAATCAAGCGGATTCACCTTTTTCGAATCATCAATCTTTTTAACCATTTCTTCCAAAGACATTTTTTTATCGACTTTTTTCATCTTGTTTCCTTTTTTACTTTCACTTCTTTAGCATAAAACAATTCCGATTGTTGGCAAATAACGTATAATCAACCAAAACACACCCGTTATCAGCAACAAGCCCACGAAAGGCATAACAACCTTTTGAAACGGGAACCATGCATGTCCACCATTTTTTCGTTTTATATGCATATACCACAGTTCCATCAAAATAAATACCGCGGCGCCAACAAGCGACCCAAGTAAAAACTGATCCATACCCCACATACAGTTTTCCCACCACTTTACAATCGGATTTCCACGTGGCACAAAATACACCGCACCCAACAACGCGACATAAACCAAGATATTAAGCAAATACCAAAACCAGCCGGTTACATTGTGACGCCGCATATAATTCGCCGTCCACCCAATAAGCGACACCGTAAGTCCACCCGCCCAAATGCCGGTAATAACATCTTTGACCCCAAGCATGCGCATACCCTCTAATCCCGCGCCAATAGCGATAGTGCATACCGGGCAAACCGCATTTGCAACCGATACAAAGCACATTACACCAAGACACGAAAAAAGCGCCAAATATAAACTGTTTTTCATTTTCCTTTCCTTATTTTTACAACCTTTCGACATATGCTACAAAAATGTTGGCATGCGGGTCAACATAATTTTATAACCCCACGCATATGCGCACTGCGCGCGCGCGGATTTTTTTCCAGTTCCGCACTGGTGGTGGTTTTGGTTTTTATTAGTTCAAAACATGGCTTTTCAACCGTCGGCATCCGCGCATCACCATTTGCCGTTGTCCAATTTCGAAAAGTATTTTTGACAATTCTGTCTTCCACAGAATGAAAGGTTACACACACGCACCGCCCCCCAACATTTAACAACCCCGGTACAGCCGACAAAGCACATTGTAATTCGCCCATTTCATCATTAAGTGCGATACGCAATGCCTGAAACACCGGTGCAATATCGCGCGGATTATGAATTAAATTTTTCAGTTCAAATGTTGTTTTGGGCATATTATCCTTTATTGCATTTGCAATTGCACGGGCGGGGTGCACATCACCAAAGTCACGCAAAATCCCCGTCAATTCGTCCACGCTCCACCCATCAAACATTTGAACCAGTGTCGGTCCATCGTTCGACATTCGCATATCCAACGGTGCGTCGAATCTGAACGAAAAACCACGTTCCGGATTATCAATCTGCATCGAAGATATACCCAAATCAAAAACAATGGCGTCAAATTTCTCGTCCAATTCAGCCATAGTCGAAAAGTTTTGTGGTATGAACCGAAACCGCCCACCAAATTCGTCAGCAAGTTCATTTGCATCACAAACAACCGTTGGGTCCCGATCAAATGCCGTAACAAACGCACCCGCCTGCAAA
>JAZLCM010000008.1:0-5573 GCA_045614245.1 Candidatus Enterousia sp. | reverse complement strand
TTACCGGTATAGGGCCGCGGTATTGCCCATCTATCGAAGACAAAGTTATGCGATTTGCCGACCATACTTCACACCATGTATTTTTGGAACCCGAAGGACTGCACAGTGATTTGATTTATCCAAATGGCATTTCAACAAGTTTCGGCGCCGATATCCAAGACCAATGGATTCGCACAATTCCGGGTCTGGAAAATGCACGCTTTGCGCGGTATGGATATGCGATTGAATACGATGCGATTGATGCACGCGCACTTGATTCACACCTTATGTCGCGCAATGCGCCGGGGCTATTTTTTGCCGGTCAAATAAACGGCACATCGGGTTATGAAGAGGCCGCCGCCCAGGGCTTGGTTGCGGGCGCAAATGCCGCCGCGTTCGCACTTTCGCTACCGATGCTTGATTTGGACCGAACAAATTCAATGATTGGTGTTATGATTGACGATATCACAACACTGGGGGTTGATGAACCGTATCGCATGTTTACTTCGCGTGCGGAATATCGTTTGAATTTGCGCGCCGATAACGCGATTGCACGATTGGGGCAAATTGGGGTCGATTTGGGTTTAATCGAATTCCCGGCTTTTTTGAACAAAATTGATAAAAAAGCCGGGAAAATTTCCGAAAATGATAAATTCTATGCCGGGTATATTATGCGAAACAACCGGGAAATAGAATCTTATCGGCGCGACAAGGAAATAAAAATTCCGGCGAATTTCGACTATGATAACATGCCTGGGTTGACACGTGAACTTTGCGAAAAATTAAAAAAGACCCGACCGGCAAATATTGCAGAATTGCAAAAAATCCCCGGCATGACACCGGCGGGAATTATGGTGGTTTTAAGAAAGATAAAGTAAGTGATTAGTGTTAGTGCAAGTGGTTAGTGGTATTTTATTTTTTATATTGTGATGGGTTTTGTACACGTTTACCAAATTCATTTGCTAACAAATGCAAAACAGCCACAAAATCTATGGGGTTCATCGGGTAATTCGGATTTTTTTGAAAAAAGTTTAATAGACAGCCATACAGTGAGGTTTTTGCCAATTCTTGCATATAATCGTTTATATTTGGCATGCTCATCCCCTTTTTTCTTGTTAAAACAAAAACCATCTTTTCCCGAGAAAAAAGATGGCAGGAGGTAAGAACTACTCTACGTTTAATAGTCCGGCTTATTGGTTATTCAGCCGGCCTCCCACCCGGCGGCGGGATTTTTTGACGTAGAGAGGGTTCTTAAACCTCTATCATAGTACGGCGATTGCCATACGTGCATATTATATATGTAAAAACACGACTTGCAAGATTATTTATTGTGATAATCACAAATTTTACAAAGTTGGCAATTTTCACACTTTGGGCGCAGGGCGGTGCAAGTATATCGGCCAAACAAAACCATCGCATGATTCGTTATCGCGTGATATTTTTTTGGAATTTTTTTCAACAGTTCCGTTTCGACTTTTTCGGGTGTGTTCGCAGAATCCGATACCCAACCATACCGATGCGAAAGTCGAAACACATGTGTATCAACCCCAATATTCGGCGCATTCCACAAAACATTTGTTATAACATTTGCGGTCTTTTGCCCGATGCCCGGTAATTTTACAAGTTCCGCGCGATCATGATATTTTTGCGGAAAAGTAAAATTATCTTTATCGGTCGGGACATCTTTTAATCGTTCCGAAAGTGCGATTATATTTTTCGCCTTGTTATTAAAAAAAGAAATAACTTTTATATGTTCTTTTAATCCGTCAATCCCCAGTTCCAACATTTTTTGTGGTGTTGGCGCGACGCGGAATAGGGCGGGTGTAACTTCGTTCACCTTTTTATCGGTTGCCTGTGCCGAAAGTATCACCGCCACCGCAAATGTAAATTCGTTCGTCGAATATAACTCTGACCGAATTTCCATATTCAGATTTTTCGGAACAATTTCGAAAAAATCCTGTGGCGTTATCATATTATTCCGCACAGATATTTGCACATTCTTTGTCGCAATCTAATTCGGCATCATCGGGTTCAGAAAAGTATTGATACATTTCGGTCCTGTCGATAATTTGCTTCCCGTCTTTCGACACGCATTTGCAAGTTATCGTATTAGTTGCGTAATACCTTTCGATTGTTCGGTCGTATGTATCCTGGGCCCAGTTTTTTGATTCGAATTGTGCAGAACAACCAACAAATTCGCCCGACATTATTGGTTCTTTTTCTATATCCGTGATTTCCGGTTCACTGTATGTAAACATGGTTTCGTACGGCATACGAAAACGCAACCACATTCCACATGCAATGATTACCAGTATACAACCATAAAACAAAAATTTATTTTCTTTCATTTTTATGCCTTTTGTATAGAGATTCCAAAATTATACCCTTCGATTTCCGTAAAGTTATCCGCCGCCCCAGGCGACATTTCACGGATAAGTGCATCCGACATTATGCGCTTTTTGTGCTGTTCAATTGCGCCGGACAGCGCCAAATCCGCCGTATAGGTAAGTTTTATACGATCGGACACATCCAAACCCAACGCTTTGCGCGTGTCTTGGATAAAGCGCAACGCGTCGTTTGCCAAACCTTCGGCGATAAGTTCAGAATTTAATTCCGTATCCAAAATCACAACCGCGGTATTATCAGGCAACGGCATGCCGGTTATACCCTCACGGATATTCAAACGATTTTCGAATTCATCCGCGTTCAGTGTGTATTCACCAACAATCAATTTATCGCCCGACAATTCATATTCCCCATTCTTTACCGCCGGCACGATGTCGCGCAGTGCACCGCCAAGGCGGCTACCTATTTTCGGCGTAATCAGGTATATGAAACTGTCGGCGACCTTTGCCGTATTATCAACCCATTCAACCGATTTCACATTTAATTCATCGCGAATTATGTTTGTGTATTCGGTCATAGGCGCACCGCCCGCGATGGTCAATTTATTTAATGGCCAACGATTATGGACTTTGTATTGTTCGCGCAGTTGTTTGCCAACCGAAACGATTTCTTGGACGCGACGCATATCGGCAACAATTTTTTCATCGTATTCGCCCGTTGTCGGGAAAGATTCTAAATGCACAGATTCCGCACTGGTTAAATTTTTATATATGTATTCCGTGACGAATGGCGCGAATGGCGCAAGCGTTTTGCATACGGTACAAAGCACCGTATAGAGCGTATTGAACGCCGTTGTATCTTCGTCCCAGAAACGTGCGCGCGAACGGCGGATATACCAATTATTTAACACATCAAGGAATCGAACAAACTCTTTGACCGCAATGTCTGGTTTATATTCTTTTAACGCATTATCAACAACATCAATCAAAACATTTGTTTCTGATAAAATATACCGATCCAAAACATTTTTGGCGGGCGTGCCTGAAACATCGTGTGCAGTTATATTTGCCGGATTCGCATACAATGTAAAGAAATGATACGCATTCCAAAGTGGCGTTAGAATCGTTTTGATAGGTTCATTAAACACTTTACCTTCCTTGTCAACCGGAACGGGTTCAGCCTTCATAAAATTACTACCCAAGATAAATAAACGCACCGCGTCGGCACCATAGGTTTCAAGTTGCTGTGTCGGGTCAACAAAGTTCCTAAGTGATTTTGAAAACTTTCGTTTGTTTTCATCAACAACCATACCATTTGCAGATACAACACGAAACGCCGGTTTATCAAACAAAGCAACAGACATAATCATAAGATGATAAAACCATCCGCGTGTTTGGTCTTGACCTTCGATGATATAATCCGCCGGAAAAGTTTTTTCAAACACGTCTTTGTTTTCAAACGGATAATGCAAAGATGCAAACGGCATAGAACCCGATTCAAACCAACAATCCAAAACATCCGGTATGCGTTTCCATCCGTCCTTTTCCAACGCATCCAATGTTGGGCGATGCAAATCATCGATTTTTGTACCGAAAAATTCTTCTATTTCCGCAACCGACCCAAAAATTTTATATTCACCATTTCTTTCCCAAATCGGTAAAGGCACACCCCAAAAACGATTGCGCGATATTCCCCACGGACGCGCGTTTTCAATCCACGACAAGAATCGATTTCCCGCCGATGTCCATGTTGTATCGTTTTTAGTTATTTCGACCAAACGGTTGCGAATTTTTGGAACATCGACATACCACGCATCCGTTGCACGATATATAAGTTTTTCTTTGCTGCGTGGACCAAACGGATAACTGTGTTTGTGTTGGTCTTTCTTGACCAATATGCCATGACCACGCAACCAATCGATTATCTTTGGATTTGCAACAAATATATTTTCGCCCGCCCATTCAGTAACCGTATTATCAAAGTTTCCATAATCGTCAACATTCAATATAACCGGGAATTGCGGGTCAATCGCCTTGGCAACGATATAGTCATCTTCGCCGTATGCGGGTGCGATGTGAACGATACCGGTACCATCACTGTCCGACACGTAATCGCCGGAAATCACCGTATACAGGCCGTGTCCATTTTTCGCCAGTTCGGTATAATATGGGAATATCGGCGTATAATGCAACCCAACCAATTCGGACCCCATAACCGTTCCAAGGTTTTCCGAATTTGCAAAAATCTTTTCGTATGCCGAAAGTCTTGATTCCGCCAAGACATAAACATGTCCGTCATCATGTTTCATGCGAACATATTTCATATTGTTGTTCACCGCCAATGCCGAATTTGCAGGCAATGTCCATGGAGTTGTTGTCCATGCAATCGCACGGTCACCGTTTTCCAGTTCGAACCATACGGTTACGGTATCATCAACAATGTCTTGGTATTCACTTGACGCTTCGGAATTAGAAAGGACCGTTCCCAATTTCCAATCAAACGGATTTACCTTGAAATCTTTATAAAGCAAACCTTTGTTATATAATTCTTTGATTGCCCAAATCACAGATTCCATAAAATTCCGGTCCATTGTGCGATAGCCATATTCATCACCGCCGTCAACCCAACGACCGACCCTTTCGATAAAACGCAACCATTCGTTTGAATATGTCATAACATCGTCGCGACACATATCACAAAAAGCCGCAATTCCGTCGGAGCCGACAATATCCTTGGCGGTGCGACCTTGTTTCTTTTCAACCGATGCCTCCGCCGGTAATCCATGACAATCCCACCCCAGCGCACGTTCAACATAACGTCCGTGCATGGTTTGATACCGCGACACCATATCTTTGACCGCTGAAACCCCCAAATGTCCCCAATGTGGCAAACCATTGGCAAACGGTGGACCATCATAAAACGTAAACGGATGCCCAAGTTTCGTTTTGTTTAAACTTTTATGAAAAGTATCATCACTGCGCCAAAATTCCATTATTTCGTGTTCTAAATGCGGGAAATCAGCTTTTGGTTCGGTCTTTGGATATGCCATCTTTTTTTTGCTCCTATTTGTGATTATCATAAAAAAACGGGCGCACCTGCGCCCGGGCCACCGCCAAAGCGCATAGCCAGTTTATCTTATAATGATAATCGTTCTTGTTTTCATCATGGGCGCAGTTTAGTATACAAAAGACCATTTTTCAAGTATTTTTTATTTCAATCGCGATATTGCAAAAGCCCACGCTTTTTTG
>JAZLCM010000007.1:0-3309 GCA_045614245.1 Candidatus Enterousia sp. | reverse complement strand
ATTGCAAGTTTTTAAGTTATAATTAAGGGTATGAAGTTCCTGGACAAGGCAAAAATCTTTATCAAAGCGGGCGATGGTGGCAATGGCGCGGCCAGTTTCCGACGTGAGAAATATATAGAGTTTGGTGGGCCGAACGGTGGCGACGGTGGGCGCGGTGGTGATGTAGTCTTTCGCGCGGTGCCAAATGTGAATACACTTATTGATTATCGTTTCAAAACAAGTTTCGCGGCCGGGCGTGGTGAAAACGGCATGGGTAAAATGCGCACCGGATCTTCGGGTGAAACGCTTGTGTTGCCGGTGCCTACGGGAACGGTGATTTTGTCCGAAAATGAAGAAATCGAATATGCCGACCTTAATGTTGATGGTATGGAATATTTGGCGGCGCGTGGCGGAAACGGTGGTTGGGGAAATCTACATTTCAAAAGCCCGACAAATCGCGCCCCGCGTCAGGCAAATGACGGTCTGCCCGGTGAATCGCGGACGGTTGTGTTGCGTTTAAAACTTATTGCCGATATCGGTCTTGTTGGGTTTCCAAACGCAGGAAAATCGACTTTGCTTTCCGCCGTGACATCCGCGCGTCCAAAGATTGCAAATTATCCGTTTACTACGTTGAATCCGCAACTGGGCGTTATGTATGCGCACAATCGCGAATTTGTTATGGTTGACTTGCCGGGATTGATCGAAGGCGCCCATACCGGCGTTGGCCTTGGCGACCGGTTTTTGGGTCATGCCGAACGGACCAAGATGATATTGCATGTTATTGACGGAACCGAACCGGACTGGGCGGCGCGTTACAAGGCAATTAGGAGAGAGATGGACAGTTATGGTGGGGGATTATTAACCAAGCCAGAAATGGTTGTAATTAACAAAATCGATGCCATCGACAAAGATGTTTTAGATGAAAAAATGACCGCGTTTAAAAAATCCTTTGGTCGCAAAAAGAAACCGCAAATCTTGACCATAAGTGCCGCCGGTCGCATTGGAATCGAAGATTTAATCGGTGCCATCGAAAAGATGTTTACCGGAATTGAGAAATGAGTTCGACAGATTTAGAAACAACACCTTGGGCAAATATCCCTTTGGAAGGGACCGTATTAGGACGGACAATACTAAGAATGCTACAGAAAAAGCAGCGGCAATCCAATGCACGATTTGTTTTGGATATACTAAACAGATTACAAGACGAACGATATCGCCCATCGCCGGATGATAAAATTACAAATCCGATGAATTCCAAAGAAGCAGAAAAATCCGGTCTTATTGTGTCCTATACTACTGTTGCAGAAAAACGTGCAATGTATAACAGGGCACTTGATAATAATGAAGTTGCCTATATTGGATTCAAAAAGACAATTCCCCTTGGCGCGCCAGGTGCAGAATTTAACGATGTTGAATTCATAGGTGGACTTTGGCGGGTTCAAAAAAAATTCCCGTATAAAGTTGTCAAAGTGCGCGACAAAGAATTCGTACTTGTCAAAAAATTGCCACGTGTTGAAAAAAATAAATTTGAATATTATTCTGCGGCCACTGTGGTTTGGGGTGGCACAGGATGCTCGTCAAATGTTAACAACCCAGATTGGATTGTTGCGAAATATGAAACACCATGTGGTGCATATTGGGCATATGGTCGAACAATAGAGCAAGCACGTGCTTTTTTAGGCATAGAATTGTATGATAAACATCAAGATTTGATTCATGCAAATTTGTTTGATTCATCCGAAAAGCGAAAATAAAATTGTTTTGCGTTTTGTTGCGACAATTGTTATCATTGGCACAGTTTTAAATCAAAAAGGAGAAAAAATATGGCAATATCATTAAAAGGTACACAAACCGAAAAAAATCTGCTTATCGCATTTGCCGGCGAATCCCAGGCACGCAATCGCTATTCTTTCTTTGCGTCCCGCGCAAAAGATGAAGGGTACCAGGCAATCGGCAAAATCTTTACAGAAACATCGGATCAAGAACGCGAACACGCGTCGCGCCTGTTTAAGTTCTTGGAAGGTGGTGCATTGGAAATAACCGCGGCATTTCCGGCGGGCAAAATTGGCACGACACTTGAAAACTTGCAAGCCGCCGCGTATGGCGAACACGAAGAAAACACACTTATGTATCCGCAATTTGCGCAAATCGCCGCCGAAGAAGGCTTTGATTCAATTGCGTGGGTATTGAAAAATATCGGATACGCGGAACGTTATCATGAATCGCGTTTTCGCGCACTGATTGACGCAATTGAAAATGGAACATTGTTCAAGCAAGATAAAATCGTTATGTGGCGTTGCACAAATTGCGGCATGTGGCACATTGGGACCGAGGCACCAACCGTTTGTCCGGCATGCCTGCACCCCCAGGGATACTTTATCAGCGAAGGCACGATTTCGCGTTGCGATACGCACGAAGGTTTTTGTGAATACGCAAAAATTGATGAATAAGTATGACAAATAGACAAAAATCTTTAAAGCCCAAAAGAATGTTACCCATGGCGGACTTTGCCGAAATGATTGTGGAACAATACGCAAAAAAAGTCCGCCAATTGGAACGGGAATTCAGGGATTTGTTAAATCAGAATAAAAAATAAAAATCGGTGCAAATTGCACCGGTTTTTATTTTTCATTGTGTCGCAGTTTATCATCCTTACTTCTTTGGGCATAAAGCCGCGCCTTGGCATAAACACTTGGGAAGATTTCAGACCTTTTGTCATTTCCATTGTTATGATATCCAGACGGCTTGCATTTTTCGATAATAGCCATACCCGCATCCGGATGATGTTTTAAATATGCATTGATTATGTATGTTAATGTTTCTGGGTCTGTGACCATTTCCGGATCTTTTATTGTTTTATCAAATATACCGGGCTCATTTTGTACGATGTGCCCAATAAGTATCTCCGCCAATTTATGTGAATTTACCATACCGGTTAGATTTAATACGCTATTCTTGTCATTAAGATAATTTGAAAAGGCTTCTCTTATGGTTTGGACATCGTTTTGAAAGTTCTGGTATCTTGATTTTGATAGCATTTTTAAAAGCCACCCCGACACAGCCAAAAATAACGGCAAACTACTTTTGCGTTTTTCTTGGCGTTGACGCGTTCGCTCGATAACCTGTTTGGCGCATTCATCTTGACGTGCGCGCTTCTCTGCGTTTTTATCACTCGGTTTTTCGGTCATATTTATATCCTTTTGATTTATTTCGAACACATTTGACCAAAAAAGTTGAGATTGTCAAGTTTTATTTGATTTCTAATTCATCCAGGAATCTGTCTAACTTGCGCAGTGAACTGTTTTGGCAACCGCGCCCGCGCCAAGAAAG
>JAZLCM010000006.1:0-2313 GCA_045614245.1 Candidatus Enterousia sp. | reverse complement strand
CATAGAATTGGTTTCTTCGCCGAAAATTCCAAAAAAATTATCCAAGGCAATCGAAGCGTCCGATGTCAACGATATGCATGGCGCAATCGCGGTGATTGATGAAAACGAACCATGGGTTGCGGCGCGCGATTGGGCTTTGGTGACATTGCTGTTTGGTTGCGGTCTGCGTATATCCGAGGCACTGGCACTAAAAAACAGTGATGTCGCCGGCGCACCACAAAGCCTGCGCATAATGGGCAAGGGATCCAAGGAACGCATCGTTCCGGTTTTGCCGGCGGTAAATCACGCAATTAAAAAATATATCGCGGTACGCCCGTTTGGAAATTTCGCAGATGACGCGCTGTTTCGCAGTGTGCGGGGGCTTCCCATGTCGGCACGCATGGCGGAAAAGGTTATTGAAAAATTACGCCATTACTTGCAATTGCCGGATTATGTGACACCACACGCGTTGCGACATACCTTTGCAACGGCATTATTGGCGGACGGTGCGGATTTGCGCAGTTTGCAAGAATTGCTTGGGCATTCATCACTATCGACAACACAACTTTATACCAAGGTCAACATGTCCGAAATCATGAATATATACGAAAAGTGCCACCCACTGTCGGATGACACAGAATGTTAAAGGCAATATGCTAATGTTTCTTGCCTTGACTTTGCTGTTTAAGGCAGTTTTTCATTCTCATAATGCGGTCATATGATTTTTTGATTTGTGATTTTTTTATTTTACCGTCGCGAATCAATTTTTTGATAGTTTGATGAACTTTTTCGCCTTTGTCTTTATCATAACTTAAATTATTTCCAAATATAAGGATATCATTTCCGGCGTTTATTGCCATTTCTATCGCCTGTTCAAAACCGTATTGATTTACAATTGCGCCCATATCCATATCATCAGACACAACCACACCATCAAATCCCATGTCGCGCACAATTTGAATTGTCTTGGCGGATAATGACGCAGGCAGACTGTCAACAGGGGGATTGATAATGTGTGCAACCATAACGGTCGTGCAAGGTGATGCGTCTTTAAGTAGTACGCGATATGGTTCTATTTCTGTCTCGGTCCAATTTTTTGTCATGGCGACACCAAAGTGTGAATCGTTAGTGACATTGCCATGATCAGGAAAGTGTTTATAAGAACTGATAACGCCAGCGTCGTTCAGCCCGCGTGCAAATGCGCCACCATGCGCAATAATTACAGGTATGCTGTCCGAAAAGGCACGTCCCAAGCCACCGATTGCCGGTGAATCCGGGTTATGCATGTCCAGAACCGGTGCCCAATTAGTATTGATACCAAGGTCCGTCAACCGTTTCGCCAAATCATACGCGATGGTGTATGTTTGTTGCGGGTCGCCCATACCCATTTCTTTGGCCGACGGAATTGGTGCAAACCCATGTTCTGGTTTTAAACGCTGGATATTTCCACCCTCTTGGTCCACCGCAACAAGCAACGGTTCCGGTGCAATAGATTGCAAATGGGTGGTCATATTTTTAACCTGGTCCAAACTTTTGATATTCGAAGAAAAGATATGTTTCTTTGCCTCTGGTATTGTCATGCCCTGGGCAACAAGTCCCGAAACATCAACATCGAAAATTATAACGCCACCGACATGACCGCTTTGCACCTGATTTTCAATGGCGGCAAAGCCTTCGGCATTTTCGCCCATGCCGTCACCATGAAATCCGGTCATAATCATCTGACCAATTTGTTTGTCAAGCCGTTTTTGCATTGAACAAGAAGTCCCACCCGCAACCAATGCAGCAACTAAACACCAAAACAAGACCTTTTTATAATTCATATCTTTACCCTTTCGTGCGGATTTTAACATAATAACAGGAAAATGTTCAAGTATTTTTACCAATGCAGAAAATTAGTTTTTATAATGTTGCAAAAATTTGTTTGTTGTTTTATCATATCCCTACAACAAAAGGTTTTAATATGTCTTTGAAAATTTACAATGTTATGTCGCGGCAAAAGGAAGAATTTGTCCCGCTGACCCCGGGCAAAGTAAAAATGTATGCCTGTGGGATAACTGTTTCGGGCGACGCGCATGTCGGACACGCGTATCAATCGGTTGTGTTTGATGTTATAACGCGCTATCTGCGTTATCGTGGTTATGATGTAACATATGTTCGTAATTATACTGATGTTGATGATAACATAATAAAGAACGCAAATGCGGCGGGTCAAGATCCTATGCAATTCGCCGAAGAACACATTGTCACAACGGATGCGCAAATGGACGCAATTGGGAATAATCGACCAACCGTTATGGCGCGTGCGACCAAATGTATCGATGATATTATTGA
>JAZLCM010000005.1:0-1802 GCA_045614245.1 Candidatus Enterousia sp. | reverse complement strand
TTTATTAAACCACTTCGGTAACGGCGCGCAACGAACCGTCGCGCGACAGTTGTACTACACGAATTTTCTTTTTCATTTCCGCAATTAAATCGGTTCGATTATATGCGGGTTGCGTATGCAAGATTCGGTCTGCAAACGCGGCATATGCGGCTTCGGCACTTTCGGCATGAATCGTTGTATAAAAATGTTCATGTCCCGTCCCAAGCATTTCCCAAAGCACCGACGCATTATCCGTTGATATTTCGCCACCAATAATTACATCGGGGGTCATACGCACAACTAAGTCCAACAATCGTGCATAGTTAAAATCATTTGTTTGTTCGGTTCGCGACAAAACAAAATGCACATGATTTTTCTGCGGAACGCGAACTTCGCGCGCATCTTCGACGGTGATGACACGACTGTTTTGGTCGATAAGTGTCAACATATGATTCAAAAAAGTTGTTTTACCGGTTGCGGTCGCACCACTTATCAGAATCGGACTTCCGTCATTTATTGCAGACATAAGTCTGTCATACGGATCGTCGGGCCGATTCGTTTGTCGGGGTTTTATCTTCATCAGTTTTTCGCCATGCGCAAGGTGATATTCCCCAAACGAAGTTTCCGCGACACCTTCGCCACGTATGTTCAGCGCGACACCGCCGGTTATATCGCGTTCATCGTATTGAACATTTGGACCCGCAATCGCACTGAAACGATGGTTGCCCGGTAAAGTCGCATAAACAACGGGAATTCCATGAATCGGGTCGAACGGTCGTTCGTAAATGTTCGCAATCGTATGAATAAGGTCAACAAGGTATTGCTTGCTAAGCACCGGCGCATCGTACGCAACCCATGGCACGCGTGCACCATGCAGTCGCATCCACACTTCGCCGGCGTGGTTTATCGCAATTTCTTCGACGAAACTTGGTCGGTAAAATTCCGATATCGGTTTTAATAAAGATTCTAATACAACATTCGTCATCAAATTCATTTTATCATAAATCGCCACTTGAATCAAAAAAGTTTATTTGATAGAATCAAAAAAAAGAGAGAAGAAAAATGAGAAAATTCTTTATAACTATTTTGGCTGGGACACTTGGATTATGCGGGTGTTCCGGGGAATATAACCGGTCGGACTTTGCCAACGGTGGCGAAGACGCACCATATTATAATGAACGGACAAGCACTTTTATGCAGTCTGGTAACGAATACGCTGAAATTGATTCCTATAAACCGAAAAACGATAAAGAACTTGATGAAATGGAAAAGCGTTGGAATACTTCGCGTATGGAAACCCGGTGGCAAGAATATCACGGCGCGATGGTTCGGGTTCAAATCTTGCTTGGGAATACAGATATGCGTGAAATGCGCCTGCGCTTGATGCAAAGCGCCGATGGTATGGACATTGATGGCGATATACGCAGTGTTTTATCCCGTGTGGCGGATTATGAAATGAAACGTGTGTGTGGTCGTAATGCCGACAGTATCGTTTTAATATACGATAGACCGTCGTTCGAATCGATGCGTCCAACACCGTTCTTTGACTATCGGGTTGAAGCCGAAGGCACGACTATGCGTGAATACGGCTTTCGATGCGTTTACAACAACTAAACAAATAAAACTAACCTAAAAAAACAAAAAGGAAAAAACATGAAAAAAATGCTTGGTGTGTTTGGGCTTTGCGGTGCTTTGGTATGCGCGGGCTGTGATGCGGGCGATGTTACCGCACAAAACGGTGATACGGTTATAATCGACTTTGCGGGATACCTTGATGGTGTTGCGTTCGAGGGTGGTACGGCGGAATCGTATCCTTTGGTTTT
>JAZLCM010000004.1:0-8252 GCA_045614245.1 Candidatus Enterousia sp. | reverse complement strand
AGAACGACATGGCTACGATCCGACTTTTGTTATCGAACACAAAACAGGGAACGGCGTTCTGTGCGTGAACAGATACAAGAAAAACAGCAAGATATCGCACTTGCCGAAACGGAGTTTGCATCTTATGTGCGGCCGGGAAGTCTTCGCAATTTGATTGATACTAATGGATTTTCCAAGGTTGAACCAATAAGTTTTAATAAATCGGTTGAAATCCAAGAATTACCAGATAGAATAGACAACAGGTAATGTTTGAAGTAGGACGGGATATTTTTAAGCATGGGTTCACTGGGTCCAACGGTAACGCGGTGGGACACAGTCGTTTGCGTTTTGTTTATGGGCTTTTTTTGGTTGCATTTGTAATTTTTGCGGGTCGAACTTTTCAACTTGCCGCAAAGGGGTCTAATCGCGTGCGTCAAGGTGTCGGAAGTGCCGAATGGATTGTAAGACGTGCAGATATAATCGATAGAAATGGCGATATATTGGCAAAGAATTTAATGTCTTGTGATATATTTGTAACGCCAAGACAAGTAAGAAAACCGGACAAGGTAGCCGAAACGATACATGATTTGTTATCAAGAGAATATTCAGAGCAAGATGTGTTTAATATACTAAATGCATCTAAACGTGTGCGGGTAAAAAAGATGGCGGGCGAAAGTATATGTCGCGAAGCAATGAAAAAACGTCTTGATGGTATCGAAGTTGTGCCAGAACAAAGGCGAATATATCCCAAACATCGATTGTTTTCGCATATTGTGGGTTTTGTTGGGCGATCGAATAAAGACGATTTGTTAAAGGGGCGCGCCGGCGTCGAAAAAGAATTTGAAGATTATTTATCAAATAATACTGAACCGTTGCAGTTATCACTTGATTCGCGAATACAATCTGTGTTTTATGAGCAACTTGTTAGGGCGGTCGATTTGTTCCAGGCCAAAGGTGCGATGGGTATGTTGATGAATTCGCGCACAGGTGAAATGATTGCGATGGTGTCTTTGCCGGACTTTGACCCGGAAAATTTATCAAAGGTTTCAATGTTCCCGTTGCTTGATGGTGTGTATGAATTTGGTTCCGTGTTCAAGGTTTTTAATACCGCCATGGCGATTGAAAACGGTATAACCAAGGAATATCTTGTGACAAAGCCGTATCCAATAAAAGACAAATTTAATCGGGTCGTTTATAGTATTAAGGATGTCAGAACTTTTAAACCTCCACGTCCGTATTTAGGGGTTGATGAAATAATGCTGCATTCGTGTAATGTCGGCAGTGCCCAGATTGCGCTTGATTTGCCGTATGGAACCCAGCAAGAGTTTATGCAAAGATTGCATATGGATAAACCGTTGCAACTTGATTTTGGGCGTGCCGCGAAAACACTTATGCCGCGCCAATGGGGACCGACCGAACGTGCGACTGTTTCAATTGGACATGGTATTTCGGTAACACCGATGCATGTGTTGCTTGGGATAAATTCTATGACAAATGGCGGCATTTACATTTATCCAACAATACTTAAAAAGGAGATTGGTCCAATGGTTGGCGAACGTGTGTTGGAACCGGAAATTTCTGAACGTTTGCGTGGCATTATGTATCGTATCGCCGAAGAAACAACTGGACGTAATGCGCGGGTCCAAGGAATCAAAATTGGCGGAAAAACCGGAACTGCAGAAAAACATGTGAATGGCAGGATAGAAACATCCAAAAATATGACAACTTTTGTTGGTGCGTTTCCAATAGATGCACCACAGTATGTAATAATGGTTGTCATTGATGAACCGCAACGAACGGCTGCATCAAGTATGCAAAGAACAGCGGCATGGAACGCTGTGCCAACGGCTGGAAAAATCTTGGATGCGATACTGCCGTTGCTATTTGAATAATTTTAGGTTATAATATACCCGACAATAAAATAAGAGTGATAAAGTTGAAAACAATAGTTGAAAAATCCATGCTGGGACGGGCATGGGTTGCGTCGGATTGTGATGATACGGTCGGTGAAGATGGTTTGATGCGTTGTGTGTTGCACAATCGCGGTGTTGATGATACCGATATTGAAAAATTCCTTAGTCCTTCGGTTCATGACTATATGCCTGATCCTTTTGTGTTGCAGGATTGCGAAAAGGCGGTTGATGTTATCACAGACGCAATTTTAAAAAACGAAAAAATTGCTGTGTACGGCGATTATGATGTTGATGGTGTGACATCTACGGCGATATTTATAAAGTATCTGCGTGCGATTGGTGCGGATGTTATTTGGCACTTGCCCACACGCGAAGGTGAAGGTTATGGATTGAATTACGAAGCGATTCAAGATTTATATAACAAGGGTGCACGTTTACTTATAACTGTTGATTGTGGAATTAGCGGCGGTGCCGAAGTCGAAGTTGCAAAGTCATTGGGGATGCGGGTTGTTATTACCGATCACCATTCGCCCGATACGGTGATTCCGGCTGCTGATGCGGTTGTGAATCCGAAACGTGCCGATGATACTTCGGGACTTGTTTATTTGGCGGGTGTTGGGGTTGCATTTTTGGTTTTGGTCGCATTAAACAGAAAATTAAAATTGGTTGGGTCGCCAGAATTATTAGAAAAAATAAAAGCATTAAATTTGATGGGATTCCTTGATTGTGTGGCATTGGGAACCATTTGTGATACGATGGCGTTGGTGAAATTAAATCGTGCTTTTGTTGCTACTGGACTGAAAGTTTTGGGTTTGCGACAAAATATCGGCTTGCGCGCATTGATGGACATTGCCAAGGTTGACAAGGTTTCCGTATATGCCGCGGGGTTTGTTTTGGGACCACGATTAAATGCCGCGGGGCGACTTGATTCGGCGAATCCGGCACTTGATTTGTTGCTGACTGATAATCCATTGATTGCGCATGATTTGGCGTCGAAACTTAATGATTTGAACCAAGAAAGAATCGGGATTCAAAATGTAATTATGGACCAGGCAACTGAATTGGCGGAACATTGTTGCGCAAAAGGAAAATGTAGTTTGTTTATATGTGGTGATAATTGGCATGGTGGTGTGATGGGGATTATTGCCGGTCGAATCAAAGACAGATATAATTTGCCAACTTGCGTTGCCACCAGGGTGGATGGTGTCGTAAATGGGTCTGGGCGTTCGGTGCCGGGTATAGATTTGGGCGCGATTATACATGATGCACTTTCGCGTGGGCTTGTCACCGAAGGTGGCGGGCATGCGGCTGCGGCGGGATTTTCGTTACCGGTGGAACGTGAAGCGGAATTTTGCGAATTTCTGGAACAATCTGTGTTGGCACAATTAAATGGTGCGCGTCCAAGTTGCGATATTTTGGTTGATGCCGAAATGGACGCCGCCGGCGCAACAATGCAATTGGTTCGGAAATTGCAGAAACTTGAACCGTTTGGTCAAGGTAACCCAGAACCAATTTTGGCGTTACGTGGGGCAATATTAAACTTTGCGACCGTAATGGGACGCGGTGGAACGCATTTGCGTGGTGCGTTCAGGACATCGACCGGCGGAAAATTGGATTTTGTAGGATTTAATTTAATTGGGACACCGGTGGGCGATTTTTTACTGGACGATGCAAACATAAATACTAAAATAATGGTGTTGGGTCGGCTTTGTGAGAATTCTTATAATGGTCGGTCAAGTGCACAATTTATATTGGAAGATATTGCGTTATGATAACACAGGAACAAATTGATATTTTTGATGAAAAAATTCGTTCGGCGAATTCGATATTTCTTTTCGCACATAAAAATCCTGATGGTGATGCGATGTGTTCGGTGTTGGCGTTGGCGCGATTGATAGAATTAAACTATGGCAAAGATGTCACATGCGTTTATGATGGAAATATCCCAAATAATTTAGATACCGCACCTTTGCGCAAGCGGTTGCGTTTCTTTGAAAAAATTGAAGATGATGCGCCGGTCGATGTTGCCATTGTTATGGATTATGGTATCGCGCGTAATATTGGTGGACCGATTAAGTTTATGGAACGCGCAAAGTTTGTAATTGAAATTGACCATCATCAAAATGATGCAAAGGTCGGTTCACTTTGTATAGATGATGATAACGCCGCCGCAACCGCGGAAATAGTTTATGAATTGATGAAGCGTTCCGGTTGGGAATGGGACTTTGTGATTGGACGGTTGCTTATGACCGCGATTGTGACCGATACCGGATGTTTCAAGTATGAAAAAAGTGGAAAAGTATTGCGCATCGCGGCGGATTTGGTGGATTCTGGGGTTGATATTCAACGAATTGTAAATGACCTTGGAAACAAACCGCGCAAGACCATTGTGACCGAGGCCGCATCTGTTGGTGCAACGGAATTTTATTTTAAAAATCGTTTAGCACTTGCGATAATTGATAATCGCCAATATAAAAATATTGATGGTCGCGGTGAAACGGTTTTGAACTTGCTTGCCCAGATTCATGGAATCGAATACATTGTTCTATTAAAGGAACAAAAAACCGACCAAATTGGTGTGTCGCTACGTGGGCGCGGTCGTCCGGTAAACGGTGTCGCGGTTGCACTGGGTGGCGGTGGGCATGAATTTGCCGCGGGTGCGGTTGTGCATGACAGTTTGGAAAATGTGAAAAAGAAGGTTTTGGATTTATTTGGTAAAGAGGTAAGGAAATGAAAAAAATTTTATCAATGGTTGTTGCATTATTGTTGCCTTTGGATGTTTTTGCGGCGGTGGATGCAAATGTTGTGGCGCGTGCAGAAAAATATCTGAATGCAATTACGGGAATTACCGGGAACTTTGTTCAAACAAATAATGGAAAGCAAGAGCAGGGGACATTTTCATTGTTGCGCCCGGGACGTGTTCGTTTGGATTATAACAATTTGCCGATTCAGTTGATGGCCGATGGGGCGGATTTGTATTTCTATGATAAATCGTTGGACCAAATTACAACGGTACCATTGACCAGTACGCCCGCCGGAATTTTGGTGCGTAAAAAAATCGATTTGCAAAATGCGGACATCAATGTTGTGGATACCACCGAAGGTGCAAAAACTTTTGCGTTGAAAATGAACCTGCGCGGGCAAGAAGGTTTGGGCAATATGACAATGGTGTTTGATAAAAAGCCGCTCATGTTAAATTCTTGGACGATTGTCGATGCGGTTGGGAACAAAACGGATGTGGTGTTTCAAAACCTTAAAACTAAAACAGATTTTGGGAAAAATTATTTTCAAATTCAACGCCACAAAACGGTCAGCACCAGTGGCGGCGATGATTTCTATGATTAAAAATGTTTGGAATAAGTTGGGCGGAATTTATCGTAATTTTATTGGTTGCCATTTTGGTGATACCGGCGCGGTATTGGCCTGATGTCGCGCGGGCTTTGGCGCGGGCGGTAAAATTTATTCGCGGAATAATTTGGAAAATTACGGATGCGTCCGAAAAAATCAAAGAACAAATTGAACTGGAACAGCCGATAACCGATATAGTAAACACAACGACCAAAGATGTGTTGGATACTATTTCGGTGAAAAGAAAAAAACGGAAAACCACTAAATGAAAAAGATGACGATTATGCAACATTTCGCCGAACTGCGTCGCCGCATTTTGTGGGTGGTTGCATTTTTTGTGGCGGCGTTCGTTGGGGGCTGGTTCGTTGCACCGTGTGTCCAAGAATTTTTAACCGCACCGTTGATTGATGTTTGGAACGATGCGCAAATGCTCTATACGGGAATAACCGACGGTTTTATGGTGCAACTTTCCATTGCGTTGTTGGTTGCGATTATGGCAACGACACCATTCGCATTGTACCAGGTTTGGAAATATGCCGCGCCGGGGCTGCATAAAAATGAACAGAGATTTGTTGTTTCTATATTTGTGTTTTCGCCATTGTTATTTGTGTTGGGTGTTGCGTTTGCATTCTATATGCTGTTTCCGTTTGTGTTTAGGTTTTTTATCGAACTAAACGAATCTGCGCCGGTCCCGGCGGTGATAATGCCGGCGGTGCGCGATTATATGACATTTGCGATTGGCTTGTTAAAGGTTTTTGGAATCGCGTTTCAATTACCACTCGTTTTGATTTTGCTAAACAGGGCGGGGGTATTGCCACGCGCACGCGTCGTTGCGATGCGGCGATATGCGATAATTTTTATTGTGATTGCGGCGGCGATTTTGACGCCACCCGATATAGTTTCGCAAATCTTGCTTGCGGTGCCGATGTTGGCATTGTTTGAAATCAGCATTTTGTTTATGAAGAAATAGTTCGTGTTTTTCAAGAATTCGGATGTGGGGTTTTGTTTTGGAATAGTATATTTTTTGTGATATAATTGTCGTATGAAAAGTTTTATCCGGGTTATCGCGGTGTTTGCCTTGGGCGCGTTTATGGCGTCATGTGATTTACAGCCGAAAATTGTCGCTTTGCCCGATACAGTTGGTGATTTTATTTCCGCGCGTTATCCGACTTTGCTTGCTGACCCGAAAAATGAACCAGAAATTTATAATTCTGCGGTGTCGGACTATGGTGTTTATGCGTCGCCTGATTTGTATGGGTCGGGCGCGATTGACGAGTATATAAATTATTCTGCGGTTGATGATTATGTTATGCCGGAACAAGTTGCGGAGGTTGCAACGGAATCCGAAACAATCGAACCGGTCATGGTCGAACATGTTGAAAAGGTCAAAGATGTTGTCAAAGAGTCGGAAGAAGCAGAAGAGATTGAAGAGGTTGAAACAGATGTTTTAAATGTTCCAGGTTATGAACCGGGTGAAATAGTTGTTCCCGCGCGTGCGGCGGTGGGCACGGTTGTTGTAAAACGTGGCGATACGCTTTACGCGGTTGCGCGGGAACATGGTTTGACGATTGATGAAATTGCAAAACAAAATAATCTAAGTGCGCCGTACACGATTCGTGTGGGTCAAGTTTTGAAAATAGAAAAGCCAGAACCGGTCGTTGAACCGAAACCGACCCAACAACCAAAGGTGGAAACTAAAACCGAATCAAAACCTGCATCGGTTGTGAAAGAAAAACCGAAAGAGGTGGTAAAGGAAACACCAAAAGAATCGCCAAAGAAAGCCGAAGTGCGTGTGCCGGTGAAAACGATAACTGTGGCAAAGGGTGATACTTTGTATTCTATTTCGCGCGCGTATGCGGTGCCGGTCAATGATTTGGCGGTGATGAATAATTTGTCTGCACCGTTTGCGTTGCAGGTGGGCGATAAACTGCGTGTGCCGGATTTGGCGGAACGTGCGCCGGTAAAGAAAGATGTTGCGCCAAAGACCGAACCGGCAAAGGCACAACCAAAGACCGAAACAAAACCAAAAGAGCAGGCAAAGCCAAAGGCGCAACCCAAGGCGCAAACTAAACCTGCGCAAAAGACGGCGGAAAAGACGAAACAGAAAACCAAGCAAACCGAAAAAGTTGCGGATAAAAAAACAACCGAGAAAAAAGTTGAAACCAAGAAGACAGAAACTAAAAAAACAGAAACGCCAAAAATTGTGGCGCGTTCATCAAGTAAGTTTTCTTGGCCGGTGCGGGGAAAAGTTTTATCGGCATTTGGTGCGAAAAATGGCGGGCTGTATAATGATGGAATCAACATTTCTGCGGCGTTTGATTCGACGGTTGCTGCGGCAGAAAATGGTGTTGTTGCGTATGCGGGTAACGAAGTGCGCGGTATGGGTAATTTGATTATTATTCAACACAGTGATGGTTGGATGACGGTCTATGCGCATTTGAATTCTATGTCTGTGCGGCGCGGTGCGCGCGTTAGCGTTGGTCAGAAAATTGGAACAGTGGGTCAGACCGGTAAGGTCACATCGCCACAGTTGCACTTTGAAATACGAAAAGGGACCAAGGCGTACAATCCAATAAATTATTTGAAAAAATAAAAGGTTTAAGTATGTATTTTGGAAAGAAAAAATTTTCGTTTGGTAGTAAAAAAATAAAAGATGTAGAACCAAAAAATTATGGTTCTACTGGTGCGAAGATTCTTAAAAAAGAAGAATTAAAGGATATTATAGACGAACCGTGTTTAAATGTGTGTGAGGAATTGTTTGATAAAAATATAAGAACGATTGATTCGGGGTGTAGTAAATTATGCCCAAACGAAGCGTATGTAGTGATTGCGTACGATAGTTTAGATTGGAAAAATCAGATTGTTGCACAGGGCTTGATTATGAAAAAGTTGGTAGATTTTTATGAAGGAGATGGTAGTAGTCGCGCAATGGAAAATACTTTGAGGTTGTCTGTTCATACAACTCCGGAAGATCTTGTTAGTGATGTCTCTGCAAAATTGAGTGAGATAGCA
>JAZLCM010000003.1:0-6002 GCA_045614245.1 Candidatus Enterousia sp. | reverse complement strand
AAGATGTTTTTCTTTTAATCGCATCACAGAAATTGTAAATTATTTTTCCAGAATCTGATCTATCCAAATTTTGCAAAACATATGAAAGTGTGGCGCAATGTAATTTTGTCTTTCCATGTCGAACAGATGTCGCCGACAAGAAATTCTTGAATTTCGACAACGATGTTTCAAGTTCATTCCATGTCACAATTTTTACTATTTTGTATTCCCTGTTTCTTATTTTTGGCAAAATATGATGTATGGTTTTACCAATTTTGATTTCATCGGGTATAAACGGTCCACAAATGTGCGATTCCGTCCACGTGACCGCCGGATCAATTGCCCGATATTTACCATCCGCCATTACGACGACCGGAACGGTATGCGCACTCATCGCATCAACAAAATGTTCGGTATCAACCGTTAGCATAATTTTTAAATTCAATCTTTCGTTTGGTGGCAACTTTGAATTCACATAGCAAAACGCCTTTGCTACATTACCACAGGAAAATTGAATATGATTTTCCATGATATCTTGACCGGTCAGCATAAAAACTTTTTCGTTATATGATGTTTCCGGCGTAGCACCATACTTTGCCGTCATTTTATTCAAAATATCTTCTTTTGCCTTTTCATATTCCGCCCTGTTTGTGTGAATCAATTTTGATTGCAATGCATTAAAACCGGTTTTAGGAGCATGCAAAACATCCATAATTTTAAAAACAGTTTTTACAATTTTATCATTTTTCTCTTGAATTTCTTGTTTGGTCATTATGTATCCATTTGTTTTATCACTTGCAATTTTACCATAAAAGTAGCAAAAAATTCAATACATTTAACACATTTGAAAAAGTTCAAAAATTATGGTATAATATGAATATAATCATAAAAAAGGAAGGGAAGTATGGCTATGATTTATTGTCGTGAATGCGGATATAAATACTCTGATCATGCCGATGCATGTCCAAAGTGTGGCTATCGTGAATTTGACGCCGGAAAATCTATTGCGATTTATCTTGTTTTATTGTGGTTATTTGGTGTGTTTGGCGCGCATAAGTTTTACGCCGGCAAAAACGGTCAAGGTCTGGCTATATTGATTATGTTCCTTTTCGGATTACTGTCGTTTCCATTTTTGGCGGTGTTTCTTCAGGCGGGCGCCGATACATTGGCCATGGCGTTTATGGGACTGGGGCTGGTGGCGTTTGTTAGTGCGTGCATTTGGGTGTTTATCGATTTTATATTTGCGCTTTGCAATATCAGACATCCCGAAAATATATTTACGAAAAAAAACTAATTTTAAAACCCGCAAATGCGGGTTTTGTTTTTTACTGATTATCAAGTGCCTTTAATAAAGTATCTTTTAAATCGTTTGGCATCATGCCGGTGGTGGAATAGCCACAATCAACATGGTGAACTTCGCCGGTAACTGCGGACGAAAGGTCACTAAACAGATACAATGCCGCCCCCGACACATCGTCCAATGTCATATTGCGGCGCAACGGCGTTTGTTCCGCGTTAAGGCGCAACATAGATTTAATTCCGCCGACACCACTGGACGCCAGGGTCAAAATTGGGCCGGCACTTATTGCATTGATGCGGATTTTATCACGTCCAAGGTCCGATGCCAAATAACGTACCGATGAATCCAATGCGGACTTTGCAACACCCATCACATTATAGTTCGGGACAGACTTTTCACCGCCAAAATATGTAAGTGTCACAATGGAACCACCGTCCGTCATCAACTTTGATGCGCGACGCGTTAAATCAACAAGTGAATACACAGAAATATCCATTGTGTTCTTGAAATTTTCGCGCGTTGTATCAACATAACGCCCCATCAATTCATTTTTATCAGAAAACGCAATCGCATGCAGCATGCCGTCAAGATGTCCCCATTCGCGTTCTATATTCGCGAACAAAGAATCCATTTGTTCATCGTTTTGTACATTGCATTCTTGGACAAATTTTGCACCGATGGATTCGGCGAGTGGCCGCACACGCTTTTCCAACGCCGGCATAGCATACGGCATAGCAATTTCCGCACCATTTTCATGCGCACGTTTTGCAATTGCCCACGCCATAGACCAATCGTTCGCAACACCGGTGATAAGAATTTTTTTACCTTTTAATAACATAGTTTCTTCCTTTTGTTGTTTACGGGCGAAAGTGTAGCACCATTACAAGCGATAGGCAATAGAAAAGTGTTAGTGGGTGGTGAGCGATAAAAAACGCCCAAACGGGCGTTTTTTTTATTATTGAACCAACATTAGAATCCAAAGACCATACGTTGTTTCGATTGACGTTTCTTTTCGTTACGAACCGCCTCTTCGCGAAGACGCTTGCGCTTTGTTGTCGGTTTTTCATAACGTTGACGTTCCTTCATTTCGCGATACAGCCCTTCTTTTTGCGATTTACGTTTTGCAACACGCAAAGCCTGTTCGACATTGTTATCACGAACCAAAACTTTTACCATAAACTATTCACCCCCTTTGGCGATGTTTGATGTTTCTAGAAACTGTGGTGGAGCTGATGGGACTCAAACCCACGACCTCCTGAATGCAAATCAGGCGCTCTAATCAACTGAGCTACAACCCCAGAACCAAGCCCGCTTATTTTATGCACTTTTATAGCAAAAGTCAATAGAAAAGTGTTGGTGGCTAGCGATCATGTTCGCGATCATATATTTTTGCATTTGCCTGGCGATCGGCAATAAATTCACGTACATAGTTTTCAAGTGCCACGCGCACGGGCGACAAAACATGCTGTATATTGCAATCGCCCGCCCCGGTGGTTATGGTAACCTTGAACTTTTGATCGTCTTTACTCCATTTAATCTTCGATATTTTATACGGCATCTTTCGCCTTCCTTTCCCTATGTTGCGGGGGATTATAGTGACAAGATTCTTCATAATCAATAATTTTTTGTTGGGGAATAAAAATTCCTTTACATTTGTGAAAATACCGTGCATAATGGCACAGAAATGCGTACGATTTGCAAAAAGTTTTTATTGTAATGGTGCGACCATAAAGTAATTTTACGGGCGCACCTTTGTGGTGCCCCGTTCTTTTAACATAAAAGGAAAATGTTATGTCAGAAAACGAAACTATGTCCACAAATGAACTTACCGCGCGTCTGCAAAAGGCGGAAAATATTCGCGCACGTGACGGTGTTGTGTGGAAGGATAAATTTGATCGCACACATACTATCGCCGATGCACGCGAATTGCCCGATGATACAGATGTTCGGCTTTGCGGTCGTGTGACGGCGCTTCGTTGGATGGGCAAACTTATGTTCGGACGCATTTATGACATAAACGGCGAAATTCAGTTTTCTATGTCCCGCGAAGAATTGGGTGAAGAAAATTACAAGTTTATGAAATCTAATGTCGACTTGGGCGATTTTATCGGGATTACCGGAAAACTGTATCACACGACCGCCGGCGAATTGACGGTTCGGGTGGCAAAGTATGAAATCCTTGCCAAGGCGTTGCGCCCGTTGCCGGAAAAGTTCCATGGTTTGACCGATATGGAAACGCGGTATCGTCAACGCTATTTGGACATTGTGTCGAATCCGGAATCACGCAATGCCTTGCTTGGGCGATTCAAAATGACACAGCATTTACGTGAATTTATGAACAGTCATGGTTTCCTTGAAATTGAAACACCGATTATGCAAAACATTGCATCAGGTGCAGCGGCGCGACCTTTTGTGACACATCACAATGCATTGGATGCGGATTTCCAGTTGCGGATTTCACCGGAACTTTTTCTGAAAATGGCGATTGGTGCCGGCTTTGACCGCGTGTACGAAGTCGCCAAGGATTTCCGCAACGAAGGGATGGATGCAATGCATCTGCAAGAATTTACTATGATTGAATGGTATGCGGCATATTGGGATTACAAACGGAATATTGAATTTACATGGCAAATGGTCCAAGAATTGATTATGCGCGCGCGCGGTACATTACAGATTGAATACCAAGGAACAAAACTTGATTTTAGCAAATATGAAATGATGGATTATACCGCAAAAATGAACGAACTTTTTGGTTGCAACATTTTGGACTTTGAAGATGTCGATGTGTTGCGGCAAAAACTGGTTGACGAATGCATGTTCCCAATGTCTGAATTGGAAGATTTGAAATCACTTGCGACATTGGTCGATTATGTGTACAAGCGGAAAATCCGCAATCAAATTGTGCAACCGACTTTCCTTTACAATTATCCGACATATATGGTACCACTTGCGCGACATAATGATGAAGACGACCGTCGTTTGGATATGTATCAATTATTGGTGGCGGGCGGCGAACTGTGCAAGGGTTATTCCGAATTGGTAAACCCGATACAGCAAGCCAAGGCGTTCGAAGACCAGGCGAAAAGTATCGAAGGTGGCGAAGAAGAAGCATTTAATCCGGACAACGATTTTGTTCGTGCGATGGAACATGGGTTTCCACCGATTTCCGGTGTGGGTATGGGCATTGACCGTTTGGCGATGATCGTGTTTAACCAACCGACCGCGCGCGATGTAATTTTGTTTCCGATTATGAAGTAATGGAATAAAGCATGGTAAAAAATCCCGTCCCTGATGTTGATATTTTGACCGCCGATCATGACCGACGCAATATTGACCTTATAACCAAGTCGTGTGATTCTGGTCGTATCAATGATGAAACCGCGGATTATTTGCGCCGGCTTTATTCCGACGGTATGGCGTGTTATCGCGAAGTGTTTCATGTTTTGGGAAAATGCTTCGGTGCACCAAAGACCGCGGTTACGGAATATGATGTCGCAACTGATTTATCCATAGACAAACCGATAAAAATTGTAGATATAAATCCGCTTTGTTCTTATTTGGTCAATCATCGTTTGGATGCAGACCCAATGCGAAATCAATTCTTTACCATTGGTGCTTCACACAAGATTGATTTGTCGGTGTCATCAATTGTGACCGTAATTGTTGGTGCACAGAAAAATGTTGAACGCGCGTTGGACAAGATTACCGGTAAATATTATCAATTTTTTGTTGATGATGTTGTGGCGGCGGTGGTGGCGGTGTTTACCGAAATGGGTGATAACCCCAAAAAAATCGAAGAAAAAATCCACAAGAGATTTTCAACCAAGTATGTGACCAATGCCGCCGAAGAGGTTTTATCCATACTTGGACAAAGTGAAGACGGACTTGTTGTAAAACTTGTTCGCGAATTAGATAAAATTAAAAAGCCGTATTTGCATCTAAATGATGTGTGGCGCGTTAAATGCTTGTTTGATTTGATACCCCAGGCACGAACCTTTATTGAAAGACTGCGCGATATGATGCCGGAACGAATTATATCTGTGCGCGATAAATTCTATGATATTACAAACCCGCGAAACTATCGTGATTCCAAGGTTATTTTGAATATCGGAACCCCAGACAAGGTTATTCCTATGGAAATTATATGCCAGGTCAGAACATTCTTTGAATTTGAACGCAAAACACATGATTACTATGCGACATTGCGCCAAGACCCAAGCGTGGTAAATGCAAAGGTCGAAAAGGAAGCCGCCGAACTTATGGAAAACGGTATTGAACAATACAATAAAATGATATGTCGTTGCTTGGACGATTTACTTGAACGCGTCGGTTGGAATATATTATATAGTCGTGGTAATGACGTTTCTTTATTCGAAGGTTTTCCGCGCGAATGCAAACTTTATTATCCGCACAGCATTGTTGAAAAAATTATGAACAAATTAGATACTGCGGTTAAAAATGAAATTTTTGTTGTGACAAATTCTTCATCAAAGTTGGACAAGACCCAAGAAATTGCGATATTCCGTTTTATGGCGCGTTTTGTTTTGGTGTCGGCGATGCCTTATAATCGCGCAGGTTGCACTGTTCCAGGCGACAGTCTTGGCGCGCGTTTATTCAATTTTGTTATGAACGAAGTTTCACGTTATTATAAAACGATGCGCAATGAATAGTTCGGGACAAATGTCCTTTTTGGCATATGCGTTATTTTCTTGATTTTACATTT
>JAZLCM010000002.1:0-2656 GCA_045614245.1 Candidatus Enterousia sp. | reverse complement strand
TGACATATACATATTCTTTTGGCATAAGGATATACATTTCGCCCTGGGCATGTTGGCCATGGGCATATTTGTATGCTTCGTCGCCTTTGCCAAAGAATATGTCGGCGCGAACAAAACCACGAATCGCACTGCCGGTATCTTGGGCAATCATAAGGCGTCTAAACTTTGTTCCGTCCGAAAGGTTCGTATCGACGTATACGGGCAAACCCAACGTATACAGCGAATCGTCCATCGCGATACTGCGTATTTTTGAAAGCGGTGTTCCAAGTTTACCAATCACATCCGGTGGCACCGATTCATAGAAATAAACATAGCGCGGATTGTTATAAATTACTTCGCGTGCAAGTTTCGGATTTTTCTTAAGGTGTGTCCAAACGGCGTCCGCGGAATAACCGCCTTCGGGTTTTATGCCACGATTGCGCAATTGTTCGCCAATGGATTTAAATGGCATATCGTTTACGGCGGCAAAGTTTAACTTTACCATTGTGCCGTCGTCAAGTTTTAACATGCCGCTGCCTTGGATTTGGATATTTTGCACATCGACAATGTTTGCCCAATAAAGGACGCGACCGATTTTATCTTTTACTATCTTTTCCTTTGGAACGCCACGAAAGTTTTGTCCGTTTGTTGGAACGCCCATAAGTGGTTCGTTGCATTCGGCGGTCTTTTTACGGCATGCCGGTATTATCGGTGAATAATAGCCCGTAAATGTTCCCTTGGTCGTACCATTGTCGTTATATATTTTATATGGTTGAAAGTGCGATTCAAACCATGCGCGTACGGTTTCGTTGTCGGCACTGGCACTGGGCAACATATTGCATTTTTCTTCGAACAGTGCCTGGTCCGGTATTACGCGACCGGTGTATTTGATTTTTGCTTTGCAAGAATTTCGAAATGCCTGGAGTGCGTATCGAACATCGTCATCACGCCATCCCGGCAGGTCTGAATAAGAAACCTGTTTCAAATTTCCCGACGGAATTGTCGAATCATCCCCCGTATGTGTTGGCGTAGAAACATCGCACGAAGCCAAAACTACGCCAGCAATAACCAGTAAAATTCCCCTTTTTACCAGTTTAATAATGTTTGTTGTCATTTTATTTAGTCCCCCCACTTGTAAAATTCATCTTTAATGCTATATTATCACAAAACGAGTCATAAAAAAAGGAGCAATCGCATGGCTAAGTTCAATATTATATCTCAGTTCTTGAAAGACATTTCTTTCGAAAGTCCAAATGTGCCGGATTTATTCTTTAAACAGGATAATGGCCAGGCAGAATTGGAAATCAATATCGATATGCAGGTCAAAGGTTCAGAAAAGAACTTGTTTATGGTTGATTTGATTACAAAAATTCATTCAAAGTTAAAGGCGGATTCGAAATCTATCTTTTTGATAGAGGCGACATATTCCGGTTTGGTTCAAATGGATGCCGAAGAAAAAGATGAAGAAAAGAAAAAGCGTACTTTGTTGATTGATGTTCCAACATTGTTGTTTCCGTCGGTTCGTGCTTTGGTTACGCGCTTGACCGCGGAATCCGGATTCCCGCCGTTCGCAATGCAGATGGTTGACTTTGCCGATTTGTACGAAAAACGGAATCAAAAGCAACCGGAAGCAAAATAATTAAAAACGCACCAAACGGTGCGTTTTTTAGTGTTAGTGGTTAGTGTTAGTGTAGCCCCGCCGTAGGGGCGGGGCTTAATAATCACTTTTTGCGATTCGTCCTTTTTTGTGATATATTTATTGGTAAGGGGGGGGAATGTAGGTACATGGCCAAAGATAAATATATCTCTATGCGAAGTTCGCTTAGTGGCTTTTCGTTCGCGAATCTTGGAATTTTTACCGGATTTGCCGACGGTATATATAATGCAGTATATTCGCTTGTTATCTTGGAAATTTTTATGAATTCTGCGGTGGTCGGTGTCTATGTTGCGATTTATTCTGTGTTTTGCATGATAGTTGCGTTGTTCGCGCATGAAATCTTTCGTCAGTTTTCCAAAACCAAAGTTTTTTATTTTGCGCTTTTGATGCTTGTGGTGTGCTATGCGATGATGGGCTTTTCTGTATTGCCACGAACATTTATCGTGCTTGATTATACAAGTGGTTTTGCCATAACGCTGACCGCGATGTTAATACCGTTGTTTATGTCGGACTTTTCGCGTGATACAGGTATGGCACGATTAAATTCGCGGTATCATTTATGGATGAATGTTGGTGCGCTGTGTGCGCCGATGTTGGCGGTGATTGTTGCAACCCGATTCGGAAATCGATCGGCGTTTTTCCTTTCGGCCGCGATTTATTTGGGTGCGTGGGTGTTCTTTAAGTATTTCCATTTGACCCAAGAAGACAAAGTTATAAAACCCGTTAATCCGCGGCGAACGATTCGTGCGCTTTTTAAAAATGCGATGGAATTTTTTAAGACCCCCGGTATGTTGCGTGCGTATGCGGTGAATTTTGGGTATTATTCTTTGCGTGCAATGCGAATTTTGTATGTGCCGATTGTGGTTATAGAGGCGGGATTTACCAAGGATACACTTGGACTTGTTTTAAGTATTGGGATTTTGCCTTATTTGGTTTTATCTGAATTGATGGGGCATTTGGTTCGCCGATTCGGAAAAACTTTGTGGTTGGTTTTGGGTTTTGGTTCGTTCGCGGCGTTCG
>JAZLCM010000001.1:0-4485 GCA_045614245.1 Candidatus Enterousia sp. | reverse complement strand
TGCACATGTGGCACAACCAAGATAGACAACCGCTCGTTTTAGGGCGGTCTTTCTTTTGTTTTGGAAAATGGCAAAAAATTGTCACTTTCGAACTCCATGACAAATCAAACAATATTTTTATTGACAATATGTGTTTTTGGTGTATGATAATCGCAATAATTAAAAAGGATTTAGAATGTCGAAGTGTTGGGGTACAGATGCTTATAGTTTTGGGCGCTGTTATATAGAAAAAATTAGTGCCAGAGACCCAAAGTTTATGTCTTTTAAAACGCAACTAGAATTTTATAACCTTGTGATGACGAATGTGGATACGGACGAATTTGTAGTTGATGGTCATAAACCACGGCAACCTATGAGAGATGGGGCGTGTGATATAGATTTTCAATATGATGTTGTATTATCGGGGAAACCGTTGTGCACAGTGTATCAAGCTGATTGTAATAATGGTGATCTTAATTTCTATGTTCTTGAATTCCGAGGTGAACACTATGATCCATTAACGTTGTTTGCTGGAAAATCAAAAATAGGTGTGTACAAGGGGAAGCAAATATGTGAAAGGATAGCGGGGCGCTGGCAGGCAGATGAGCAGAAGAGAGCGGAGCAAACAAAAATCCGGACGGAACAAGAGAACTTGAAATTCCTTGTATTGTTTAAAGGCGACTTGCAGCATTCATAAAATCAGATTTTTATCAATCTCTTGTCCGAGTTTGATTAAATCGGCTCGCGAATTGCACAGAATTTTTGTTAGAGATTTTTTGCGGATATAAATCCTTGATTAAAATTTGTTAAAAAGTTTGTATATTTGAAAAATATAGTGTAAAATTATATCATGAAAAAAGGAGAGAATGAGATGTTCAAAAAAATTCATGGCTTTGTGTTGGGTGTTTCTGTATTGCCGGCTTTGTGTGTTTTACCTGTACGCGCCGATGAAGTTATCGAGGTTTCTGATTGGACAACATTAAAGTCGGTCGTTGCGCCGGTTGATGGAACCGGTGTCGGTGGAAATGTTATATTGACCGATAATATCGCGGGTCCGGTGGGCGGTTTGATAAGGGCGTATATAAGTGCGGATAGTTCGGTGGACTTTAATGGATACTATATTGGTGGTGCGGATAGTGACAACGTGGTAAATCTTGGTGGTGATGACCAGGCTTTTTGGGTTTCATTAGGAACGCTTACTTTTGATGATGCCGTTTTTCAACACATATCTGGCGTTCAAAGTGGATTGATACAAAATCATGGTGGCAGTACGGTATTTAATGGGGATACAATTTTTGAAAATATAACTGTTACGGATAACAGTGCCGCATTTACAAATTCGTCTTCGGGGACGAATACTTTTAATGGTGCCGTTAGTTTCGTGAATAATGCGGCGGCTTTGGTGTCAAATGCCGGTTCAATCAATTTTAAAAACAATACTTCGTTTATTGGAAATTCTAATAACGGCAGTGGTGGCGCGATACAAAATACCGGCACAGGTGGAATTTGTTTCGCGTTTGTCGAAGGTGGGGTCGCTACGCTTTTCCAAGAAAACACATCGGGCGGATCCGGGGGCGCGGTGTATAATAATGGCGGAACAATAAATTTTAATAACAATGTCGCCTTTATGGATAACACTGCGGGTATATATGGTGGCGCTTTGGCGAATCAGTCGGGAACGGTGATTTTTGCCGAAGATGTGGTGTTTAGTGATAATACAATTGGTTCTTTTGGTGCCGCGCTGTATAACGCCGGAACAATGACTTTTGAAAGTATGGCAAGTTTTATACAAAATGCTTCGAATACTGTGGACGTGGTTCATAATACTTCATCGGGAACTTTGACATTTAATGGTGGAATATCTTATTTGAATAATGGAACCGAACAAACGGATGATGCAGCGGCTACATTTGGTACTTTTACTAACCAAGGAACAACAACAATTGTCGGTGACGCATTGTTCAGAAATACCGTGGGTCAGGCAATTCAAAATGAAGGTATGTTCACAATATCGGACGCGGGTACTTTTGAAATTAGTGGAAGCACAAACGGTATATTCGGCAGTACCAGTGGCAGTACTATGAGTATCACCGCAAATGAAATATTGATTTCGAATAATACCACGATAACTTCGTATGGTGGTATATCAAATATGGGTGCAAATGCGTATTTCTATAGTGCATCGAATACTTTTTCGAACAATGTGCAAAGTATAACACTTGATAAAGAATACTATAAATTGGGTGGTGGCGCGATACAAAATCGCGCACTGGGTACCGCGGGCGTGACGGTTATTGGATTGGAAGATGTGGCAAGTGTGAATTTATTTTCCAACAATATGTCCAATAAAAACGGTGGCGCAATTCATGCGCGTGCCGAACAAGCCGGAGATGTGGGCACTATAACCATATACGGAACAACCACGTTCAGTGGAAACCAAGCCGGTCAGCGAGGTGGTGCGATTTCGAATATGCCACTTTTGGGACAATCTACATTCACATTTAACGGGGACACCGTGTTCCAAAATAATATCGCCGGTGAAAGCGGTGGCGCAATTTACAACGATGGCGATATGATATTTAATGGTAATGTCACGTTTAGTGGAAATAAATCGGGCGCAGATTTTACATTTGATGATGACACAGGGGCGATTCTTGGTTATACCGGGGGCATCGCAAATGATATTTTCAACAATGGAACAATTACCTTTAACGGCAATGTAACATTAGATGGTGGAATATTGGGGACCGGAACAATTATTTTGGCCAATGGGAAAATATTGAACATTGGCAATGCAAGTATTACCCAAGATACTATCGAAATGAACGGCGGAACAATTGTTGCAACGCTGGGAAATGTTGACGATGATTATCGCATTAATGTTGGTGAATTTAGTGGTAATGGAACGATTGCTTTGACTTTGGCGGATGTGGGAACATACGCTGTGTTTGGAAATCAAACCTTTGTTGATGGCACTATATTCCAAGGTGATATAACCGTTGAAAGCCCGATTTATAACCTTGTGTGGGTTGATAATGACCATTCCATAGAGGCAACGCGCAAAACTGCAGAGCAAATCGCGGCGGATACGCATGTGTCGGAAGATACGGCAAATACGGTATTGAACCTTATGGATGCGGATTCGACCGGTTTGCATGATTTGGGTATGGCGGCACAAGAACAGTTGGGGTTGGGCAACCCAGAATCTGTGGAAGAGGCGGCGCAGGCCATACATCCGGAAACGGAATCTGTGGCACAGTCGGTAACGACATCGTTGCAAAATACAATCGCGAATTTGGCGGCCGGGCGTATGTCGTTGGTGCAACCGTCGGTCGGACGCAGCAGTGGTGAACGGTTGGCACGCAGCAGTGGACTTTGGATCGAAGGTGTTTATAACAAATCAAAACAAAATGACGCGTTCAATGGTTATACACGCAGTATTGTGGGTGGTATAGATACAAAATTGACACGCGCGTTTATGATGGGATTTGGTTATTCCTATGCGCATTCAGATGTGTCGGGCAGTGCGCGTAACACCGAAATAGACAGCAATACAGTGTTCCTATACGGTCAATATAAACCGACCGCATGGTATATGAATGGTATGTTGAATTATACAATGTCTGATTACACCGAAAATTCCAACGTGTTGGGAACTTTGATAAAGTCGGATTATGATGTCGACGCCTTTGGTGCGCAGGTTATGACCGGTTACGATTTCGCCGGTGGCATTACGCCAGAGGTCGGGTTGCGCTATATGCATATAATGGCGGATGAATATAAAAATTCGCTTGGTGTCAAGAATAAACTTGATAATTCCGATTACTTGACCGCGATTTTGGGAACCAAGTACGGGTTTGACTATCGTGTGTCGCGTGGTTTGACATTGCGCCCAGAATTGCGCTATGCCATGAAATACGATTTGGTGTCGGATAAAAGTGTCGCGACCGTTACGATGCCGGGCATAAATTCGTATGTGTTGGAAGGTTCGCGTCTTTCGCGCATTGGTGCGGAATTGGGTGCCGGATTGGTTATGAAGTATCAAGATTTCAGTTTAGCATTGAACTATGACATAGAAGTTCGTGAAAACTATACTTCGCAAACCGGTCGCGTCCGCGCAAGGTTGGTGTTTTAGTGGATAGTGTTATCCGTCTCCGCAAAGCGGAGCCGAGACAAGGTGTTAGTAACGTCATACCGCGGAAACGCGGTATCTTTTTTCAAAGTAACTAACAAGATTCCGCCTTTCGGCGGAATGACGTCTTTGTCTACTTGCAACGAGTCTTGTTTTATGATACAATACTTATGCCGGCGGGTTTTTCGTCGGTGGGGCGTCAGAACCTCTAATTTTTCGGTGTCCGCGGGGACAGAAAACACCTCCAACCCAGGGTGGTTGGAGGGCGGTGAATATATTGAATAAGCCCGCTATTTTCCGAAAATTATAGTTCTGAACCTCCAACCACATGAAAGCAATTTCGGTGGTTTTTTTAGTTCGTCATACCGCGGAAG